>NZ_VPDP01000032.1:0-11271 GCF_013417635.1 Acinetobacter sp. YH12239
AGGGAACTTATGACGACCTGGGGTGGACTGAGTCCGTTTTACCCAATCTTCCGGATATTCTTGACTGTAAGAATCATAGTAATGACCTGACCAATATTCCTGATTGTATTCTTGGCATTCGTAATCTTGAGAAAAGTTGTGGGTGCTTTGTTGCGCTACAGCATGTTGCTGAAGTGTATTTTCAGCTGTTCTTTCCGCCTGATCTAAAGTCATGAAAATATCGAGCAAGGCTTGGCGTTGTTGATGATTCAGAAGTTTTGCGCTTTCGACAATCAGTTGTTTAGCGAGGTTTTTTGGCATGCATGGGTTTGCATTATTGAATTTAATCTGCATAGCAGTTTCCTAGATAAGAGTTTAATTATCTCCATCACTTCTCACGGCAATGGAGGCAACTTAACAGGGGTGAGAATACTGAATCTAGGATCAGCCAGCACAAAGCTGCCCTGCTAAGCTACCATAGGGACTGCTTAACAGTAGGCAAAAAAATAGCCGCAAGTGCGACATTTAATTGCACCTAGATTTTATCAGGTTCTCACGCCTGGACACAGATTTTGCTGCGTTGAAATAAGATTATCCAGTAAAAAGCAGGCCGTCAAGGTCCTAATCAGTAGTTCTTATAAAAACTGAAAAATCTAACTAAAAGGTGTCTATAAAATCGGTGACTATTTAGGAGTCTGAATTTTTAATAACTTTTCTTGAGAATTTTTGATCGCTAGATCTAGAATCTTTACTCCATCAGCAGTCTGTTGAAATAAAGTTAATTGATTTAAAACTTCAAAAAGCAACTCTATCTTTTCTTTAGGATTAAGATCCATAGCCCATACCTTCTTATAAATTCTTGTTTGTCGAAGTTTTACAGCTAAGTAACGATCAATCTGCACCTGCTTTAAAAGTTTTTCGGTATCCAACGCATCATCATTTTTGACTTTATAAGCACTTAAAACTCCACCACCCACTTCAAACTTACGTTGATTTTCGGCTTTACGTTTTTTTCCTGCATCTTTTTTCTGGATCTGACTCAAGTACAGCTCCAAATCAGCATATTGCAGTTTTTGAGCTTTGAAATTCAGATATCGGGTACACATCATCTTCAGAATATTTAGTTCAGCAACACCCAATTGATTGTCCTGGTATGCCTGAAAAAGCTCTATAAATTTAGCTTCATATTCAGTCTGTTTAGGTTTGGTAGAAAGCTCATCAAACAGCAACTGAAGCTTCAAATGTTCACGATAAGGTTTTAACGCTTCTTTCACTAAGATCTGATGAGCTTCAGACAACATTTCAAAATTAAAATCGTCCGCTTGTAGAACATCAATGACTTGATTTTGAAGTTCAGTCCGAGGGTGTCTCTCTAATAAAAACTCAACGAAAGCATGTAACTCTGCCATTTGTAAAAGTTGAGCTGGTCTACCGCGCTTTTTTGCTTTTTCCTGAGTCATATCATCTGCCGCCAAATTTTCAGAACTGCAACCTCTTCAAATATGGTTTTACCATATTTGAAGAGGGCAGTCTGAAAATAATTATTTAAAATAAAAATAAAATTTCTTGAAAAGAATTTTTATTTTTATTTTAAATAATTCGCACTTGACAGTTTCTCCTAATCGGAGAAACTAGTACGCAATGGGGCGCTTCCCCCTTGACCCCCTTCAACCGGATTTTTCAGCCATCCAGGCATTCCAAATCCGTGCGGTTTTCATTCCGTTTCACTGCATAAAAACCGATCCCAGACCAACAAAAAGGTGAGCATGGCCAGTTATCACTTCAGCGTCAAAAGTAAAAATAAAGGCTACGCCACCCAGCATTACCTCTATATTGCTCGGTTGATGCAGTACGAAGGCATCAGGAAAAAAAGCGAAGAAGTCCTAGAACATGTTGAACCTGGACGTTGCATGCCCGCCTTTGTCAAAGATCCGATTGAGTTTTGGCAGGCAGCCGATAGTCATGAACGAGCCAATGCCAAGGCCTACATGGAGTATGAAATTGCCCTACCAAATGAGTTCACGCCAGAACAGCGTAAAACGCTCATAGAGACGTTTTTAGACAAACATATAGTTCCACAGCAATATCCGCATTCATACGCCATACATAACGTTAAATCGCGCCTCAGTGGCGAAGATCAGCCTCATTGTCACATCATGTTCTCGCTAAAAGCCGATGACAGTATTGAACGGACAGCCGAACAATATTTCAAACGCTATAACCCCAAAGATCCAAGCAAAGGCGGTGCAAAGAAAATCCAGCTGCAGGATGGCCACGCAGACTATTCCACTTTTTTAATTTATATCCGAAAACAATGGGAAAACCATCTGAATGATGCCCTTGCACAGCACTGTCCAACCGTCACCTACACACTGGATGGCCAAGACATCACCATCAAAAATCAGGTTTCAGCTGACAACTATGAGAAATACAACGAGATCCATGGCACCTTGTATCTCCCGGAACCCAAATTAGGTGCTGGGAAACAGAATGAAACCGTGGAATACCTGGCTGAGATCCAGAAAATCCGGCTGCACAATGCCAAAGAACGAGAAATGGAACAAAAGCAGCGGCAACAGACGCAGACACATGAATATTTCTATTCATGCTTGAATGAGCCTTACACCTCACTCGAAGTCATGCACTACTTGAATTACTTGGCCAAAAAAGCCAAAAACCAAAAAGAACTCAATCAAGATTTCAAAGAAATCATCAAAACACAGAAGCCAATGCTTCAGACTGAACATTGGAACCTGAACAGGATGGATTACCAGCTGAAAAATTCACTCGAATATCCAGATCCCCAAATCGAGTTCAATCCTGTCTTAAAATCTCAGGCTGAACAATCGAAAGTTATTCAAACCAACCAACCTGCTGAATCTACTCTGTCATCCATACAGCCTAAACCAAAGAATGATGATTATGATTTTGGCGGTCCCTAGGTTTGATGTTTTCTATATACCTAGAAGGTATATAAAGAGCGTGTGCTACGATCGACTGATTAGCAAGTCGATTCATAATTTACAGCTTCTTTAAAAAGAAGCTGTAAATTATGAATTTCTTTTTCAGAACTAGGATTTATTTGTATTGCCATGTTTTTATTCTCTTTGAGCAAATATATCTGTTCATAACTAACACTTATCAGATCAGTACTTTTAAACGTCAGCTCACCATTTGAAAATAGTAAATGTAAATATGCCGTCTTATCGCAATAACTAATTTTTGAATACAATAAAATATGTTCTTCATTTTCTTTAAAAAAGTTCATGTGAACTCTCTCTTTTGGGCAGAAAATTGGAGCATAACAATTTTTAATTTTTCATGATTTCATACGTTGCATTTTTGGAAAAAAAGTTACTTTTGATTAAATAATGTTCAATTTATAAAAATTAAAACTACCATAATATGTGTAAAACATTTTATGTCCTATGCATATGGAATATTCAAAAAGTATTATTACTTAAGTAGCGACACTTTTTGGAATATCACCTAACTTTACAGAGCGAGTGTCTACGAGCGAACTGACATCATTAAAATTTCACCCGCTTTTTTCCCTGATTACAGGCTCCCCTTTACTTACGTGATTTAGAATCAGAGCGTCACGAAGTGCGCGAACGATAGAGCTTTTGCTTTTTATTCAAGCTACAACGAAATTAAGTAAAAAATTGCCCCCTAGAATCGAGCGAAAGCGAGATTCAATAGAGTTTGAGCGAAGCGAAAACCAAGGGCAATTTTTCATGACCTGGGCTTTTAATTATTTTTAAAGTTTTTAAATGCTTTTAGACATACTGAAAGCCTTTATTCACAATGGTTACAGACGCTATATGACTACGTTTACCTACCAATATGACTACGTTTACCTACCAATATGACTACGTTTACCTACCAATATGACTACGTTTACCTACCATAAATCTACAAAATATTTTCAGTAGATTTAACTACGTTTACCTTGCATAAATCTACATAATTATTAATATAGACTTATATTCATAAATAATAATGTAGATACATAAGATGCGGGATTTAGTTGTTAAAGACAATGCCTTAATCAACGCAAGCTATAACTTAGACTTAGTAGAACAACGTTTAATTTTATTGGCTATTGTTGAAGCAAGGGAAAGTGGGAAAGGGATTAATGCAAATGATCCTTTAGAAGTCCATGCAGAGAGCTATATCAACCAGTTTAATGTTGCAAGACAAACAGCCTACCAGGCCTTGAAAGATGCTTGTAAAGACTTATTCGCCCGACAATTTAGCTATCAAGAGATCAACAAAAGAGGGAATGTTGAGAATGTTCTAAGTCGTTGGGTTAGCGAAATTAGATATATCGATGATGAAGCAACAGTAAAGCTGATCTTTGCACCAGCTATTGTTCCCCTTATTACACGTTTGGAAGTACAGTTCACAAAGTATGAGTTACAGCAAATTAGTAATCTCAGTAGTGCTTATGCTGTACGTTTATACGAGTTATTGATTGCTTGGCGCAGTACAGGTCAAACACCAGTTATTGAACTAACAGAATTTAGAAACAAGATAGGTATTCTCGATGATGAATACACAAGAATGGGCAATTTTAAAGATCGGGTACTAAATCTAGCTATTGCTCAAATTAATGAACACACTGACATTACTGTTAAATACGAACAGCATAAAAAGGGACGTAACATTTCAGGTTTTTCATTTTCTTTCAAACAAAAGAAAGGAGTTACAGCTAATGCAAATAGTAAGAGTTCAAATACCCTTGATCTTTTCTCGAAAATGACCGATGCACAACGCCATTTGTTTGCTAATAAACTGTCAGAACTTGCTGACATGAGTAAGTACTCTCAAGGTACCGAAAGCTATGCACAATTTGCTATTCGAATTGCTGAAATGCTACAGAATCAAGAGAAATTTGAAGAACTACTACCGTATCTTAAAAAAGTAGGATTTAACGCAAAATAAACTTCATGTTCAGGTAGGATGTTCAGATGAACATCCGTGTACATGCACTGAGGGACTACATTGAACACAACAAAATTTAGCGTTATGGACGCTAGTAAAGCCTTTAAAAAATCACGAACAACAATCTATGAAGCTATAAAAAATGGAGAATTATCAAGGGATAATGATGGACTTATAGATCTATCAGAATTAATAAGAGTTTATGGAAATCCAATTGGTGTTCAGTCCAGTACACGTACTGAACAAGTTCAAAGGGATGCACCTGTACACGTCCAGTCTGAGGTTGAAAGTGTCCTAAAAGATCAGATTTCCTTACTTAAAAACCAGTTGGATTTAGCAAATCAAAGAGAAAAGTCTTTGCTGCAACATATCGAAGATCTCACCCATAGAATTGAGTTTAAAGGTGTCCTAGAACCATCTAAACAGGAAGATAAAAACCAGTCTGTAATGCAGAATACAGTCAATATACCTCAGCCTGTTCAACAGACTAATTCTGAGGTATTAACTACTCCTAGGCCAAGCGAGAATAAGCGAATTCCTGTTCCTGAGCATATTGAGCCTGAACCGGAGCAAAGAGGCTTCTGGAGCCGTTTCTTTAAGCCGTATGGCTGATCTGATTGTTCACCTGGGCTTATTAAACCCGTGGAACATTGGTTAAATAGTGGGCGTGGAACGTGAAGAATCGACAAAAAAGCCCAATCGGAGATGATTGGGCTTTTCACATCGACATAAGACACTGAAATTTAATGAAAAATCAAAAGCATTTCGTATAAGGTGTATTATGTTAATTTTAGAAAATCTTAAGATAATTATTAATGAGTGGCTTAATGAATAAAGAAATTTCTGTATTACTGCATGACGTTCCTACTCATGCAGATTACGCATGTGATGCAACAGATTTAGATCCAGAAGATATTCCTGAAGATCGTATAGAACAAGTCATAAATTTATTAAATTCTTCTGATGAAAATATTGTATTTGAGGCAGCAAAACTTCTGACTAATTGGGGACAATCCTCTGGTTTTGATGCATTAGTAAATTTATTAAATGAAAATAAATTAGTTGGTTATATAGATCATCGTTTACATGGTTATGATGATACACTTCAGCATGTACTTAGAGCTTTTGTTCGTTATTGGGCATTCCAAGCTGATCTAGGATTTGGTGAACAGGCTAGAATAAAAATATTTCATCCTATACAAAAGATTATAGAAATATCTAATACAGAACCATTTGATATTAGTCGCTTATTTTGGTTAATTGATGATGAAAAATACGATGAATATATTCCTTTAATTAAAAACCATTTAATCCAAATAATAGATCATCCTGAATTACAATTTTGGAAAATCCATGATGCTATTGAACTGATGCTGAAATTAGAGCCTGAGTTTGTTCATAATTTATTAGAAGAAAAAGGCAAAACATTGGAAGACTTTAAAATTAACACTTTATAAAGTTATACATTTAACATAATGGATATTATACGAAGTACACTTGTATATTAATATAAATATCAAAAACTTAACAAACTAAGAAAAATCCAAAAATGCACAAAAAGCCGATTTTGAAACAAATCGGCTTTTTTATGAGCAGTTTTGATAGTTCTTGCCAATAAATTTGACTAAAAATTACGCTTCTCAACTTGAGTGATACAATTTTGTGATACATTATTGTATATACAAATTTGAATGTTTTTTATGAAACAGTATTTCGAATGGGATGAGGCAAAGAATCGAAAGAATCAGAAAAAACACGATGTTTCTTTCGAAACGGCAAGCCTTGTTTTTGAAGATCCATTACGGATTTCAATTCAAGACAGACATACCGATGGTGAAGAACGTTGGCAAACCATTGGACGAGTTAAAGGCGTACTAATGTTATTGGTGGCTCACACCATCTTTGATGAAGATGACTGTGAAATCATACGAATCATTAGTGCAAGACAAGTAACTAAAGCAGAGCGAGATAAATATGAGCATGGTTAGATACTCACGCAAAGAACTGAATGAAAAATTCAGCGACAAGCAAGATGCTGAAATTGAACGCTTGCTTGCTAAGGGAACAGTTTCTGACGATCAGCTAGATCTATCAGATATGCCTGAAATTAAAGATTGGAGCAATGCTGTACGCCAAAATCAGTTCTATCGTCCAGTGAAGCAACAGACTTCCATTCGTTTAGATGCTGATGTACTTGCATGGTTTAAAGCTCAAGGCAAAGGCTATCAAACACGAATGAATGAAATTTTACGGGATGCCATGCTAAAAGAATTAAAAAATCATCAATAAAAATGGGAGCTTAGGCTCCCATTTTTGACTGCGTATAACGTGTATTATGTTAGTTTTATGAAAACTTAAATTAAACAGCTTCCTTCAATGAAATATTTTCAACATTTAGAGCAGCTCTTACTTCTTGCACTAGATGCCAAAACATTACTGGAGGGATAGCGTTTCCTAGAGCTTTATATTGGGCTGCATCGCTTCCAACTAACTTAAATGTATCAGGGAAAGATTGAATACGAGCAACTTCTCTTGGAGTAAAGCGTCTATATTTACCATCTATACACAATACAGGATCTGTACTATTTAAGCTGACTTTAGCAAGATGTGCTCCAACAGTATTACATGGCTGATTAATATCCTGAGCACGTCCCTTATTCATTTTCTTATTACTATTCAATAACCCCTGAACAGCTCTTTCACTGAAATAATATTTAGGATCTATTTCACTTTCAGGGAAAATAACATCAGATAAAGTTGCCTGTTTAAGATTATTCAATATAGGAAATTTAAAGTTTTTAAAATGTTTTTCACTTTTAAAACCTACAATAAAAACCCTTTCTCTTTTTTGAGGGACACCAAAATCCACAGAGTTTAGTAATTTCCAAGTAACGTAATAGCCACTTTTTCTAAACTCTTCTAAGATCAATGGAAATGCCTCTTTTTTATTTGCTGATAGTATTCCTTTCACATTCTCAGCAATAAAAACTGATGGCTTCTTTTCTCTCAAAACTTTGCACATTTCAAAGAAAAGCTCACCTTTCTCATCCTTAATCCCTAAGCGTGGAGGATTTTGAGCAACAATTGAAAAGCTTTGGCATGGAAACCCACCAGTAAGTAAATCATGTTCTGGAATTGATTTATGGTCTAGCGCTTTAATGTCACCTACAAATGTAGGACATGAGAAATTTGCTTCTAAAATTTCTATGGCTTTTGGTTCAATATCGTTTGCAAAAACGATATCAACATTATTCGATGAATAATGTTGACCTAAAAACTCAAAGTCTCCTTTTAAACCAACATCTGTTCCACCACAACCACAGAACAGGGAGACTGCTTTTAATTTACTCATGTGTACGTAATAACTCTACTTGCGTATAACAGCTTTCATCAAAGAAAATATCTGCACCATTTCGAGGAACCATCTTGATACGATCCTGCTTATATAAACCAACTGGATCTTGGATAATCCATAAAGAACAACTCTCATCAGAAAGCTGTAAACGATAAACAAAATATCTATCTCTATGTGATTCAGCAGCAGACCACTCATTAGGAGTAAGATGAACTCGATTAACAGTGAAATCTTTCTGACTTACTGTAGTTTTAACTTCAATATGACGCATAGTAGCATCTAATTCTCTAGATAAAATATCGAAACCAACTGCAAATTGTGTTGGCATATGACTCACTAATTTAGCTAGATCAGGTCGTCCATTCTCAGATAGCCAAATTTTCTCATGGACTAATGTCAGAGCCTCACCTTCATCACCAATTTGCTTAGTGCTGAAGGCTAATCCATCTGAAACTCCAGAGGCTTCTTTTGATATTTCCTCTTCAAATGATTTGAGCAAAGAATTGCTAGAATCATTTACAAAGTCTATCCATAAGGGCTTCACAGCTTCGATTTCTTGCAGACTTTGCTCTTTTTTATAGCTTCTAAATAATGGCGCATGATCCTTAAAATATTTCAGGAAATCCAGTGCATCCTCTCTAAAAAAGTATTTACCTTTATAGTCTTTGAGCATCAGGCCCGCTAATACACAATAATCTAAAATATCTAGTGCATACCGCTTTGTATCACCCTGACTATCATAAGTAACCTTATCTGAACGGTTTTTCAAAATTCTGCTAATAGTTAGAGAAATATCTTCATGATCTCTTGTTACTCTAAGATCATTTAAAACACAATGACAAAACTCTACGTCCGTTATGTATAAGTTTTCTTTAGAGATGCGAGATGAAGTAGCAAACTTTGCCAACCATAACAATGGATGAAAGTGGATGCCTGAACTTAAAATTTTCTCTATTTCATGACTTTTTAGAAATCCACCTGGATATTGAAATGTGGAAATAAATTTTAAGAAAAACTCTTTCAAATTAGTTGTATTAGCTAACTCTTTAGACAGCTCTGTCGCAAAATTTTTCCCATCTTTTGTATTTACCATACTAAATAGAGCACTAATTTCTGTCCGCCAATTCTGCAAAGTCTTATTTTCTAGTCCACTATTACCTGGAAAATCACGTATAGCTGATAAAATTTTTTCTTTAAAGATAGCCTCAGATTCACCATCTAACTCTGCTATCGAAAACGCCATATACCCCAAAACGTTTTCAATGTTTTTCTTAAATCGTGGTCTTGGATGGTGCAAACGTTGATAAAATTTCGCAGGAACTTCGTACATTTATAATTTCTCAAGTATTTTCTTTGCCAAAGTTTGAGCTAATACAGGAGGTACAGCATTTCCTACCTGTCTGAATTGCTCTGTTTTATTACCAATGAACTCAAACCGATCAGGGAATGATTGCAAACGAGCACATTCACGCACAGTAGGAACTCTATTGGCATAATAATGAAAATGATGTCTATGACCTGTATCAATGGTTGGTGATGGTGCATGATCGGGGAATCTTGTCCAAGCAACATTGAAATTACGGCTATTTCTTAGCTCTTCAGGTAAAGCTTTATAATTTTTTCCTGGAGGCACTAATTTAATAGTTTCTTTAACCTTATCAGAGTGATTAGCAGCAATGTGATTTAAAACACTATTCGAATTATGTCTCATTAACTCTTGATAAGAGTTTTGAATTGGTAGGGCATACTCTTGAATCGGTTCACCTAATTCATTTTCTAAAAGAGGTAAGTCATGTAAAGCATCATAAGTGCTTACCATTTTTTTAAAAATCAAGTCTTCTTGTTCTTTATGAGTAGGTAAAGGGAATTCAAACTTCTCACCGTTCTTTGTTCCTATAAAAAATACTCGGCGTCGATGTTGAGGAACACCATATTCAGATGCTTTTAATATTTGAAAATTCACCGTATAGCCTAATTCTTCTAGACTTTTGAGAATTTCATCCTTAATTTTTCCTTTAAACAAGGAAACCATACCAGGAACATTTTCAATCAAAACATATTTAGGATTAAGTAACGACACTATACGAATAAAAGATAGGTATAACTGATTACGTGGGTCTTCTAACCTACGAGGGCCGGATAAAGATAATCCCTGGCATGGAGGACCACCAATAACGACATCTACAGAACTTCCATCTAATATATCTAATATTTGTTGATTAGATACTTCCCGAATATCTCCAAGAATAGTCTTAGCATCTTTATGATTTAGCTTAAAAGTTTCGATAGCTGCTTTATCATGATCTATTCCTAAAATAGTTTTGAATCCTTCTTGTTCAAAGCCATAAGAAAGACCGCCACAACCACAAAATAGATCAACAACATTTGGCATAATTAGCTTATACAACAGTAATAAAACAGACGGCTGAATACTAAGTTATATAAGGTTTTGGAGCAAATTTCTTGTTCTTACAACAGCATCTTTGGCTATATATTTAACATAAAATCTCATATACGAAATTCAGTAGCCCAAAGTAGAAATGTCCGCTTTTAGAATATGAATTTGGTGTTATTGCTAAAGCTCGTGGCATGACTCAAAATCGCTAAAGAAGCAGGGATTGGGGTGAGGCACTCCACAAAGTCCTACGTCAGGATTAAGCACCACGTTTTGATACGATTAATCGTGTAGTGAATGCTTTAGGCGGCAGAGGTATTGAGTTCTTTAATATGCAGTTCAACGACTGTCATCAGGTTCTCAAATCCCTCAGTTTCCCCGGTATTCATCCGAGCCAACTCGGTCGAGTAGCTCGGATTATGATGCCTACTTTTAAAAAGGCACCCCCCACGATCAGTAAGCAGTTCTAGGGAACTTATGACGACCTGGGGTGGACTGAGTCCGTTTTACCCAATCTTCCGGATATTCTTGACTGTAAGAATCATAGTAATGACCTGACCAATATTCCTGATTGTATTCTTGGCATTCGTAATCT
>NZ_VPDP01000033.1:0-10902 GCF_013417635.1 Acinetobacter sp. YH12239
TTTTAAGGGTCGACAAACCTAGTTTTAAGGGTCGACAAACCTAGTTTAATAGAACCTGTAAAGCTTTTAAATAAATGCTTTCAGGATATCTAAAAGCATTTAAAAACATTAAAAATAATTAAAAGCCCAGGGAGTGAAAAAATTGCCCTATGTTTTCGCTACGCTCAAACTCTATTGAATCTCGCTTTCACTCGATTCGTTGGGGCAATTTTTTAGTTAATTCTTTCTTGAATTCTAAAAATCAAAAGCAAGAATGAATTCGCTTCGCTCATAAAGCTTTTTTACTCGCTTTCGCTCGATCTAGAATCTGATTTTTACATGTGATTTACGCTTTATTAGGCTCTACGGCCTAAAAAGCTGTTTTTCAGAAAGTCGAAGCGCGAATTTTAGTGGTTCGCTCGTAGACACTCGCTCTATAGATACCTTTTAGGTATTTAATTTGAGTTTTAAGGACATTTCTTAATTTATAAATTAAGGATTCATTTAGGGGTGAAGCGTAAAAGGGCTTATTTCGCATTTTTAGCCCTGATTACATTTTTTATGTAGGATTTTATAGGATTGAGCCCAAAACAGGCTGTAATCGCATTTTATGGCTTTTTACGGTGCTTTTGGATGAGTACCTTGTGAAGTTTTTGTCCATTGATGTTATAGGTTGGCAAATCTTCAATCATACGCTGGAATAATTTTGTTTCTTCCTTGAGGTCTTCGGTGTTGTTTTGGATCTCTTTATAGATTGTGGTTTCTTTAATGGCTCTTTCCCAAATAATGCTCTGTAGGAGGGCATCTCTGAGTAGGGGAATATCGCTGTGTTGGATCTGAAGATCCAGGTCTTTATAAAGCGATTGAACTACACCTCCTATCGCGTATTTGAGTTGGTTTTCTGCATTGCGTTTTTTCTGGGCTTCTGTCAGTTCCTTGTGACTTTTCTGCAAAATTTCACGTTTGTGTTCATTCTCCAGCCGGATTCGATTATCTAGGGCGGCTTTTTCAATTTTCTGATAAGACTCTAGGGCGCGATCTAGGCGGAAAAAATTATCCTGATCCATTGTTTGATTGAGTAAGGTCAGAATTTCAATTTCGTTGGCCAAGAGGGGCTGTTGGTTTTTGTCCTTCAGTTTGATTTGTTCAATGAGTGCCTGTCTTGTTAGAAACTGGTTTTTCTCTCGGTCGACTGTTTTGAACAGGCTGAGTTGTTTGTCATTGAATCTGCCATTGGATTGCTGAAGTAGGGTCAAAGCCTGTTGTTGTTTTTTCTTGAGGAAGGGAAGTTTCTCCAGAAATTGCTGCAATGTCGTGAGGTCATTTGAGGTGAGTATTTTCGTAGGTCTTCCACGGGCCGCCATCGCATTCTCCAGCATAAAATGGGTGAGGTTTTTGTGTTTTCAGTTTAGCATAGGCCGGCACGGGAAGAATTAAATAAAATGTGGGAACATTTTATTTAATTCTTAAGCTCGTTTCCGTGTTTTTAATTCGATATAATTACTACGCAATTATATCGAATTAAAAACACTTCTCCTCGTGCTCCGCAGGCTCTGCGAGGCTCCGTGAATTTGAAGGTGGGATTATGTTCTATTGCAACCTGGAACACACAAGCAAAAAGGCCGTGAAAACCCGATCGGGGAAAGTAAAAAATGCTGCCACGGCCAAGAACCGGTTTCACTACATTACCCGGACTTCGCACTTTAAAAATTATAAAGAAAGTGCCTCAGAACAGATCGAGTTTGTGAGATCCGGCAATCTGCCAAATTTTGCTGAAGGAAAGCCAGCTGAGTTTTGGGACGCTGCAGATATTTATGAACGTAGTAATGGCCGTACCTGTTCCAGTTTGGTGGTGGCCTTGCCCAAAGAGTTGAATCAGGCACAGCGGATTGAATTGGCCGAGGCGTTTATTGCTGAGTTCGCAGACCGCTATAGCTATCCCTTTACCTGTGCCATTCATAATCATGTTGGATCGTTGGGTGGGCAAGAGCAACCGCATTTGCATTTTATGTATAGTGAACGACATGTTGATGGCATTGACCGGACCGCAGAACAGTTTTTTAAGCGTTATAACCCAAAGGATCCACAGAAAGGTGGGGCGCAGAAGCTGACAGCTGATGTGTTAGGTATGGGAAAGGCGCAGTTACAGCTGTATCGGCAGAAGACTGAAGAGCTGATTAATGACAGTCTCATGCGTTATGCCCCGACCAAGATGGTGGAAATCAAGGGAATTCAGGTGGAAGTTCCTAGCTTGGTCAGCTATTTATCCAACAAGGAGTACAACAAGAAGCATGGCACACAGCTGAAGGATGTTCCTGTGATGAATAAGGCGGTCCGTTTTGCGCGTGAGAAAGAGCCGGAATTAGTGGCCGAACGGGAAAGAATGACTGCTGAAATTAACCGGTTACGTGCTGAAAATCATTATGAGTTGTATCGTCCATTTTACGAGGCTGAATTAAAAAATCGTCAAGAGATTGAAGAATTGAGCACGCAAGCTGAAACACCACGGACACGGCAGCGTTGGTATGCTCAAGAAAAATTATTGTTTTTACAACAAAAAATGCAGCAAACCTTATTGCAAGATCATCAAACGACCGAACCTTTTAGGTTGATTCAGCATGATTTACAGGCTTATATCGATCTTTTGAATACCGAATTCTTCGATCGACTTGAGAAATTTGAATACTTAAGTGATCTGGGCCAACGGTTAAAGAATTCAGTTATTCAGATAGCCTCTATTGATGAAGAATTGGCATTCATGCAGCGGCAGGTCATCGAACGTGTGCCTTTGCAAATGAGAGACAAGGCAGTAACTCCTGACAAAATAAGGAATCATGATCAGGATAATGATTTTAGTTCTGGTTTTTAGGCAGATTGTTTAAGGCGCGCCATTGCATCAGCAGAACAGCCTCTTCATCTTCCAGTGTAGTTTCTCCAGACTGGATCCGTTCAAAGCGTTCCCAGGATCTTTTTTTATGGGCCCTTTTTTCTTGGGGACTCATGCCGAAGGTCGTAATCGATTGAGCTGTTGCCCAATCCTTGCGATCCATTTTTTTGAGATGCTCACTTGTACTGAATTTTTTCATGGAAATACTTCTGATAGGGACTTAACCGAATTATTTGATCTTTAATTCCTTAACGTGACAGAACCTGATATTGCAACTGCCAAGCTGAATGCAGAACTTTCTCTTGTATTGTAAAAGATAATTCGACTTCTAGATTTTTTTAGCTTCGATAAAAACAAGATAATAATTATAAATCAATAATTTAGACGATTAGTAATGAATTTTAGATTTTTGAGAAAAAAGCAAGATAATAATTATAAATCAATACTTTAGATGATTAGTGATGAATTTTAGATGATTAGTAATGAATTTTAGATTCTATTTTTTTTAGCGTCTAGCCTAAAATTCATTACTATCCCATTTTATTTATTAAGCATCACTATAATTAGTCAAAAAATGAAAAAAACTTCATTAATAATCCAGATTTACCAGAAATTATATATGTAAGAATAAGGAGTACTATTATTGTGAATATCAAAATATCACCCTCGGGGTGATTGAGACCAAATTTAATTAAGTTTGTGTCGAGAAAGCGGTCCAAGATCCAAGATAAAATCATCAAATTTACTGTCAAAGCTGTTACTACCAATTTAGCTGAAGACTCTTCTATTTGTTCAATAAAACTCATTTTTAGATGCCTATGTTATAGCTACTCTCAATAATATTGATACAGATCTTCACAACGGTTTGCAAACTTCGCATAAGAGATTTTATGTTAAATGCCTTGTTATTTCTTGTAAGCCTCAGCAAAGTTTACTTGTGGTATAATGTGTATCGATATACAATATATTTTATGAAGGATATCTCAATTGATAAAAAGTTTTAAATGCGAATATACGCGTCAATTATTTGAAACAGGCAAGAGTTCTAAATTTTCAGCTATTTTGAACGTTGCTACCCGAAAATTGACGATGCTAGATGCAGCAGTAACTTTAGAGTTTTTGAGATCTCCTCCTGGTAATCGATTGGAAAAATTAGAACGTGATCGTTTAGGGCAACATAGCATTCGTATTAATGATCAATGGCGAATCTGTTTTGTTTGGACCGATAATGGACCCAGTGAGGTTGAGATAGTCGATTACCATTAATTTTGAGAGGTATATGTATGATCCATCATAATGGTATGAGAGCTGTTCACCCCGGTGAAATTCTTAAAGAAGAGTATATGCTCCCACTAAATTTGAGTTCTACTGCTCTAGCTAAAAAGTTAGGTGTAACTGCAACTCGTATTAACGATATTGTTTTAGAACGTCGAGGTATTACTGCTGATACAGCTTTACGTTTAGCACGCTTTTTTGGTGGAGATGCTGAAAGTTGGCTTAATTTACAACATCAATATGACTTAAAAATTGCTTATGAAAAAGCTGGTAAAACGATCGAGCAGAGTATTACACCGTATGATGATTTATTGGCATTTGCGTAAAAAATCGTATACCAAATAAAAAAAGCCTAACGGATGTTAGGCTTTTTTATTTGGTATTACAGACATT
This sequence comes from Acinetobacter sp. YH12239, assembly GCF_013417635.1. NCBI lineage: Bacteria > Pseudomonadati > Pseudomonadota > Gammaproteobacteria > Moraxellales > Moraxellaceae > Acinetobacter > Acinetobacter sp. YH12239. Next base: position 4,535 of record NZ_VPDP01000033.1, read on the forward strand.
ATTTCAAAATTAATAGCCGAATTTCTGTGGTAATTTTTCCAAATACTGTTTCTGCTGTTGATTTAATACATTTGCTTTATAGTCTTCATGAAGGTTTTCTTTATATAAAAATGTGTACTCTGGGTGTGTCATACTCAATTTTTTGACAGCTATTGCTATCTGTGCAAAATTTTTATTTCTTCCACCATTGCTCATAAAGCCTATAAAATCATTTTGAATTTTTCGAGACTCATTTTTATAGTCAATCCATGTAATATCGCTTGTTATGAAACTTCTTCTAATATCATCATCAATTAATGAACATGCTATATCTAAGTCTTTTTTTGTGAAATTTATTGAATTCCCGATATTTTTAGGAGTGATTTTATCTTCTTTAGATACGGTATTTTCTAAACTTTTAATCATTGATTTTTCTGGATTGAAATAATTCACTACTTTTTCTTTAGATGCAAAAGGTGATTTATTTCCTAATAAATATTTAGGTGAAGATAAAATATTGTAGTACTTAGTATTGTTTACACGTAGACAGAAGTCATCAATTTCTTTTAATAATTCAAACTGATTCCTTTTTTGAGACATTGCTATCTTTATGTGGTTTTCAATAGCAGCGTATGCTTCCCTCCCCAAAGGGAATGTGTACTGTATAGATTGTTGATATGGAAATTGACTAACTAATTGATGGGAGTAGGTACTAGCTTCATCATATGATTTATTCTGATTATTGAACTCACGCCAATTTTGTATAGACAAGTAGGTATATTCCTTAAACTGATTACACTCACCTCTAATTAATTTTTCCATGGGAATAATTTTTTCATTCCTTAATTTAGAAGCAAAAGTTGTAGCTAAAGTTGAATCTGTTAAGTGCGGATTTGGATATGGATCTGATATATCAGCTAGACAATTCACGCTAGTTAGTAGAAAGAAGTAAAAGCATATTTTCTTTAAAAAAATCATTTTATACCCCAAATGTTGTTAATTTAATACGATGTCAGACAAAGCCGGTCATGAAAAAGTTAAAGAAAAATTAGGATTTATATCAACCATGAAAATTATGCTTAAAGTTCTTGCTTTGATGTTAACAGCAATCATTGGATATTATTATTTTATGGTAGGTATATCAAATGGTTGGATAAGTAGTCTATGCCAGAATGTATATTGTCTTGATTTATTACCTTTAGCAGATTATTTAGCAATTTCTTTAGCAATGATCAGTCTATTCTTCGTAATTCAATCACTTGATGGATGGAAGAAACAAGATAAATTTTTCAATGCGAGAAATCTGTGTAATCAACTTATACAGTTTAAAAACCTTTTTAAAGACTTTTTAACATTGGTTAATGTTAAACAAAGTGAAGTAGATTCATTAGTATCTTTAGAAGAACAGAAGAAACTCCTCAAAAGTGTTGTTGTTGAGCTAGGGATGTTGAAAGTAGATCGAGACTTAGGTGAGAAGATCGATCAATTTAGCTTCTTATATAAAGGAGAATTAAAAAATACTTATAAAATATTGAATAAGTGCTTGAATACTATTTTCACTAGAATAGAAAATGAAAAAAATAGTTTTAAAAATGTTCAAAGTTCTTTAGACGCAGATATCCGTAACGATATCCTAGAAGTCAGTAAGACACTACAGCAAATAAATGAAAAATTAAATAAAGAGGCTGATTAAGTTTTCCTAAAATTAACATAATACATGTTATACGAAGTTGAAGAATTGAGACTATAGCCTTAATTTTTATGTGTTTTTTAAAATTTAAAACCTAGACTTCATTCTAGTTTTTTCCATTTCGTATAACAGCCATTAAGTTAAATACCCTCATTCCAAGCTTTATCTAAGCTTTTCAAATTATTGTATGCTTCTTCAAAATCACTTAATTTAAATGTTAAAACAGGAGATGAAAAAGGTTGTTCCCAAACTACTGATGTTACAAGGTCATGCATATTGTTCCATGCTACCCCAAATCGAATCCATTGAACTTCTGATTCAGTCACCATCTGTTCAATCATAATTACATTACAGACAAGATCTAAATCATCAGAACAAATTAAAATTGGTATGACAGTGGATACTGCACCATATTCAGAAGTTTCAGGTTTTAATAGTTTCCATGCATTACTCAAAGGAACGCTATTTTCAAAGTCATATAGCCAACCATGTGCTGGAACGGAAGAATTTGCATCCTTAAAACTAGTGTTTTTACTTATCCATATATTTAATGGAAGTCCATCAATAGCAAAAATAGGAAATGGTTTAGTGTTTCCATTTCCATCCTGAATACATCCTTTGACAGGGTGTTCATTTAATAATATTGCTGAGATCACGTTCATATCTTTTATTTAAATACTTTAAAGATTTCCTAAAATTAACATAATACACGTTATACGAAGTTAAAAAATCGAGTCTAAAAACTTAATTTTTATGTATTTTTTTAAAATTAAGACCTAGGCCAGTGCCTAGTTTTTTTTATTTCGTATAACAGCCATTATGTTAAATGGATAAGAGAAACTGGTGGAAAATTTCTGTTTAAAAAATTAAATAGGACATATTAAAATGTTTTTAAATATTACTTCTAAGTTTTTATTACTTTACTAGGGCGTGTCCTCATTTCATTTTATGAGGCAAATTAGCTCTTATTTTAGTCAATAAACAATCATATTATTTACTAAATAATCAAATTTAGGCATAAACATACTCATTTTTAAGCTATTTCCTCAAATGAGGACAAGCCCTAGTTATATACATAAAATTTTTCTGAATATAAGTGTTTAAATATTATGCATAAAGTTTCTGATCAACAAACTCAGGAAGAAATACAGTCTGGTTATAGACCTATCGTATTAGACTCTTCCTTTGCAATTTTACCATTTAATAATCTTGGAGATCGCGAGTTTGAAATACTCTGCTATTCACTAGTTAAGGAAGAAATTAAGAAAAAAAAACATCAAGGCCTTACAGATATTGTACTAATGCAGGGGGTTGGAGAGAGAGGACGAGACTGTGTACTTTATGGAAAAGATGGTGTTTCTGGATTAATTCAGTGTAAAAAATATACGGGAAGGCTAACCAAACCTCAGTTATTAAAAGAGCTGATTAAGTTTGCACTATATGCTAGTAAGGACTCTTCAATTCTTCCTAATCTTAATAATTTCAAGTATTTGATTTACGTATCGAATGATTTTACTGAACCTGCAAATGATCTAATTCATAATTATAGTCTTAGTATTCTTGATGATATTAATAACGGGAATATTGCTAAGTATATTAGTGAGATAGTAGAAGAATATGAGTCTTTTCGAAAGGAGAGATTCTCTCCTCCATTAGAAGAGGTAAAAAAAATACTTACTAGCATCAAAGTCGATGCAGTTAATGGCACTGATTTAACAAATAGGATCTATGCTGAATCTACAATTTTAAAAAATTTCTTTAATGTTAAAACTGTAGTTTCTATAGATGATGCTGATCAAATTATAAGGAAGGCTTTCGATGACTATGGATTAAAGTTACTTACAGATGAAGATTTGAAGTCTATTCAAGCAAGAATAAGCCAAACAAATCCTGATCATCGAGTTGGTTTTGGTTTCGTCGATTTCTATGGGTACAGTGTTGAATTTTTTAAAAGTTTAAAAAATGAAGAATATCAGGAAATTTTAAATATTGTAGTGAATCTACAAATGACCCTTAATCGTAAGTTATTAGATTTTATAAATACAGAAATACGTAATTTAATATTTTCTGAAGTTACTTGTAACTTGTTAAGAACTAGGAAAATCCATCAAATTAGTGTTGATGTATGTGCTCCTTACTTATTTAAACGAGTCACTCAAAGTGTAATGAAGCAAGTAATACCAGATTTCCTTTTAGATGAAAGTCAATTTGGAAAGTCAGAATCTACTGAAGATGTGATATCAGAAGTAGTTGAAAGACTCATGAAAACATGTGAGCGAATTATGGCTGGAGATTACAGTGAGCTTGTTGGAGATGATGACTTAGTTGAGATGAAGAAAGACTTATTCAGACATACATATCACGGACTAGCCAATATTACTGCTGCACGAGAACGTATGGAGTTAGATTTACCAATATTGATTCCAGTATTAAAAAGTATGGAGAGTAAACTCAATCAATCAATTTCGGACACAAGAACAGTAGTAATTTCTGATAGCTCTTTTTTAAACAATAAAGAAAAATTAAGAAAAATATTAGAAACTTGCAACAAAATTGGACCACTGTTATAGAAATACAGATGTATATATTTAACTTATATGGATTTTGTATTTTTTCTAAAATTAACATAATACACCTTATACGAAATGCAATTTAAATTGTGTTATAATTCAAAAGCCTAGATCCAAGTTTATAGCCCGAGCATCCCTGTTCGGGCTTTTTTTATGATTTTTCACGTTCCACGTCTATTCTTTGACCAATGTTTCACAACTTTGATTAGCTCAGTTGAATAGTACCCTTAGCCATTCGGCAGAAAAAATCGGCTTAACCACCCTCTTTTTGGCTGTTCCGGCTCTACCTGCTCCGGCACTGGAATCCGCTTATTTTCCGTCTGCTCCGGAGTAGTCAATCTGTCATATTTTTGTTCAGGTTCTAACTGCGGATCTGTTGCTGTTTCAGGCTCAATTTTTTGATCGGAAAACGTAGTCATATTGGCTTTTGGGGCTTCCAATAGGCGTTGCATCGTTTCAATTTGGTTTTGATAAAAAGATTCCCGGTCTTTGGCATCATCAAGCTGATTTTTCAGCATGTCTATTTGTTGTCTAAGCAGTAAAACTTCTGCCGAATTTGGACTGTCTATTTTTACAGGTTCTTTTACATCCTGTTTTTTGACGGGTTCCCCAAAAACACGAATTGCTTCCGCTAGATCAATCTTATTCTCAGAATTTTTACTTAAAATTCCTTTCTTTATGTTGTTATAAATCGTTTGTCTATTGATGTTGTAGAGCTTGGAAAGTTCAAGAACTGTAAGGGTTTTCATGCTGTAAACCTATGCCTAAACTTGTCAAAATTGATTGTCTATTAGACTGTCTAATAGACAAATGATCAAGTCTATAATTTAGGCAGCTTTAAACCCGACTTTTTCAAGGAAAGGAATAAATTCCTTTACTTTTTCTGAATCTTTGAGCATCTCAGCAAGCCTTACAGCAAATTCAGGATAGCTTTCAGTTCCTTGAGAATAGTTGCTACTTACTTCTGGGAGTTCTGATAGTTTGTTAGCAAACAAGTGACGTTGTGCATCAGTTAATTTAGGGAAATCAACCTTTGTATTTTGTGTTTTAGTTTTTTTCTGGGTTAGTTTAAAAGAAAATCCTGAAATGATTCGACCTGTTTTATGTTGTTCGTATTTAGCAGTTATATCTGTTAGCTCATTAACTTGTTTAATAGCAAAATCTAGAACATAACTTTTGAAGTTACTCATAGTCTTATACTGATTAACTTCAACGCCTAGTTGCTGTCTAAATGTTTGTAAATCAAAAACAGGAGTCTTTCCTGCGGATCTCCATTGAATTAACAATTCATACAAACGAATTGCATAAGTACTGGTTAATTTAGCGACTTGCTGTAATTCATACTTAGTAAAGTTTTCTTCTAAGCGAGTAATAAGAGGAACTATGTCTTGAGTGAAGCGTAAAAAAACAATCCCTGAATTTGGTTCATAACCAATTTTATCTACCCAACGACAGTGAAAACTGCGGTCTTTCCCCGTTTTAGGGCTAATGTCATGATAAGTGACATAACGGTCAAATAAGCTTTTAGATGCATCTCTCAGAACTTTATAAGCAGTATGTTTTTCAACATTAAAAGTATTTATATAACTACTTGCATGAACTTCAAGGAGGCTATTTTCTGTAATCCCATGTCCAGTTTCTCTGGCTTCTGCTATCGCAAGTAAAATTAAGCGTTGTTCTACCGTATCAAGTGTATAACTTGCTTGAACTAAAGCATTGTCTTTAACAATTAATTTTGACATTTCTCTATTTATTATCTTAACAACTAGGTCGTAAGATAGACTATTCAAATTGTTTTGGCAATTCTCTTTTTGCTAGGTCGATAAACCTAGTTTTAATACCCTTTAAGACTAATATAATTTCACCACCTTTAAAGGCTTTTAGGCTAATAAACCTTAGCTTAGTGATTGTTTTAAGAGCAAACTTAATATTAAAGAAGTAAAAGGTCGACAAACCTAGTTTTAAGGTCGACAAACCTAGTTTTAAGGGTCGACAAACCTAGTTTTAAGGGTCGACAAACCTAGTTTTAAGGGTCGACAAACCTAGTTTAATAGAACCTGTAAAGCTTTTAAATAAATGCTTTCAGGATATCTAAAAGCATTTAAAAACATTAAAAATAATTAAAAGCC
>NZ_VPDP01000034.1:0-8988 GCF_013417635.1 Acinetobacter sp. YH12239
AGTTGTGCAAGTGGTTAGGGCAAATTGTAGGTTTTATCTCTTTCACAGACTAAAAGTCTTAGGTCTATTACAAACTCTACAATTTGCATATAGTGGAAGCTAATCACTACAAGCTCCAAGATACAAGGTCTATTCCATTGATGAATGCTTTCTGAAGCTCACAGCTTACGAGCATCTATTTGACCTGACTGTATATGCTCAAGACATGAGGGCTAAGGCTTGGCGTTGGTTAGGCCTACCCTGCTGTATTGGAATTGGTCGCTCTAAAACCGAAGCCAAGATTGCCAATCATCTCGCCAAGAAAAACAAGTTCTTCAATGGGGTCTGTAATCTGGCCCATATGGACCCATGCTCTACAGAAACGCTACTCGCGCAGGTTGATGTGTCTGAGGTTTGGGGCGTAGGCAGACAGAACTGTAAGAAGCTCAATACTATGGGTGTTCAATCTGTGCTGGATCTGATCAATGCCAATCCTAAAGAAATCAAAAAGCAGTTTAGTATCGTGATGGAAAAGACGGTGCTTGAGCTACAGGGCCTTTCTTGTATTGACCTTAGTGATGATACTGTAGCGAAGAAGCAAATCATCAGCAGCCGTTCATATGGCAACCCAGTGTATGAAATGGATGACATTAAAGCTTCGGTTCGGCTTTATGTGGCCAGAGCCGTGAAACGAATGCGGGAAGATGGCTCAATCTGCAAGATGATCGGCGTGTATATCCAAACCGGTCGCTTTGATAAGACAGAGCGCTACTCGCCTTACATCGTCGTTCAAATGCATGAGCATACGGATGATCTACTGCTCATCACCAAGGCCGCGATGAAAGGCATCGATCAGATATTTAAGAAAGGCTTTAAGTATAAAAAGGCGGGAATCGTGCTGCTCGAAATTACAGATCAATCCAAGTTTGTGCCCGATCTATTCACGGACTATTCACATAAGCAAGAGCGAGAAAGGCTTTCAGATGCCATCGAAGCCATCAGTGAACGGTTTGGGAAGAATCTCGTCACGCTAGGCATTGCCAACAATAAAGAAGCCACATGGCACATGAATCAAAACCTTAGATCACCTTCGTATTTAACCAAATGGTCTGACTTACCAAGAGTAGGATAAAAACATGCACTTATTTAAATTAACTGACGAACAACTCGCACAAATTCTTATCCCGAAACGATTTGTACCACCTACTCCACCTGAACATGAAGGCAAGAATATGGTCTATGTATTTGATAGTGAGGATAAGTTTGAACTGACTTATGATGAGCTGGTGGAAATCATTAGCAAAGCTAGAATGGCTGGTCCGAAGTTGATACCTGTCTTAGGCACCGTGAATTAAATTGTGCAGTGTTCGCACGCCACTTGAAACATAACTTGATTGGAAATGAATTTGGGCTGAGAAAAATTCAGTTCAAATTTAACCTGACGGGCACACTAAAAAATGGGTAATTGTCAGATCGAGTTTGGACTACAACACTTTAGCTCATCGATTTACCAAAGTGCTAATCTTTACACTATTGTCTAAAATCCAGTGACCAAATTGTGATGCTAAAGCTTTTAAATTCCCTTTATTATGAATCAAAGTTAGTATGATGCTTTTCATAAAGACAGTTTACTTATAACCAGAGAGATTTTTAAACAATTCCCCCTTTTCAGTTTGCTTAGGCTATTTGATCCAGAGTTCATCTTTTTGCATCATTTTTAACATTAAATTAAATATAACCAGCGGAGTAACATTTTTTTTGTTAGAGCCGACAACTCTTTGAAAACTAAATTTAACGGTTCGCTCAGGAGCATCCAAATTAACTGGGTAGTTTTGTTTTTCTAAATACAGATGATCTCCTAACATTGGCTCTATACCAGTAATAAAATTAACAATTTGTTGCTCATCACCTTTCATTCGGCATTGAAAATGTAGAAAATTCTTACGCAGTTTTCCAAATAATAATAATATTTTAAGCGCCTTAACCATGTTCTTTTCTTTCAGTGCATCTTGCTGCCTATCATCTTTATAATGAAAATCAAGGAGAGGAATTATTTCATCTGGACGAGTCAGTTTTTTAGCCTTTTCGTAAAGTTCATCAAACCAACTCTCTTCTAAATTCTTACTATAAACATAATTCGTTTTTAAATTAAATTTTTGGCGATCCATCCATTTAGTGCTCATCCATTGACATCGTTGCATCCATTCTTGAGCTTGGGTATCTTCGCTTAAACGACCTTCTCTAAAACTTATCAAACGTTGAAAAGGTGTCAGAGTACTCTTCTCTATACTAAACTTCTTTTCTTGTCGGCCAGCCATCGTAACTGGCTGTGTTTGCTGATAAGAATTAAACCATTTCTGCTGCTGAGTATAACGATTTAGGTTTATGTAGTCTGTACTTGACTTCACTGGACTAAAACACTGTTCTAATACTTTTTTTGAAATGATACACGGCGAATTATAAATTCGATCGACTGCTAATAAATCCAAAACATGAAGGTAATTTGAAGCCGTTTGCTCAATACTGCTATGCCCCATCCAAGAGGCGAGCACCTGCCATTTATGTTGAATAATCTCTTCTTGAGCACGTGCTTTCATACCAAACAATAAATCCCTCATCTTTTTTGCTTTTACCCAAGGACAATCTGTGTAGGTCTTGATCATTTCTTTTGAACCGAGCAAAGTTATTGCTAGATAGTTAGCAGCACTGTGGCGTAATGTATGAAAACTAAAGCCATGATGCATACCTAATATTTGACTAAACAAATCTACTGTAATTTTGCTGATACATTGATCAGTTAATACACGATGATTCACACTAAAAAGTAGATCATCCTGCTGATTAACCAAATATTGCTCATAACGATGTTGTATGTAACGTTGTACTACTAAAAACTCATGTTCTGACAATGCAATTTTCAATGGTATTTGACGATTCGCACTTCGCGTTTTCAGACGGCGATATGAATTGTCTTGGATATGAAGCGTGATATTATTAAAAACTGTATTTTCTTTTTCTTTATAAAGTAGCTCTGGGCAAATAATATCTTGTATTTTAAGACAACGAACTTCATTTAATCGAAGTCCAGTTCTATAACTTAGTAAATACATCAGCTTTAAACAACTCAGATGATCGACCCACTCTGATGCCGTTGGCTCTTGACTTAAATTTTCTAGTTTTTCCAATAATTTGCCAAATAGCAAAGGACTCACTAGCCGTGCATTGCAAATTTGTAAATGCTTAAAACTTGAATTCTGTAACACCAATACCCCTGGAGCATCATAATTCTCTATACAGAATTGATGAAAATCTTTTAGGCGACCAAAACGGTATTCTGCGCTTTGGTGCATCTTACGAGAGGTTTTTCCTTTCACCGAATCTCGTTGAACTGCTTTTTCATCACGTTCACTGCTGTATTTCAATAGCTGCCGATATAAATCCTCATAGTCATCTATGGATTGTTGCTTTAAATCTAATTTATTGAGCCAAATCTCAAATATAAATTCTTTGCCAAACGATCCTAAGTAGCTTTCAATAGTTGATAATTGAAGCCCTCGTTTTTTTAAATGCATTAACCAGTGAATTAAGCGTAGTTGAGCATCAATTAAAGACTTTTCCTCCGTATTAGCATCAACTATCTTCTCCTCTAACACCCTTCTAGTTTCTTGCCAAAAACGTAGCGTGCGTTCTTCTTTATTCCTCTTTTTATCTAAACGCTCAACTTTTTGACCTTTACGTTTCTTTTGACCAAACAACATCAACTCATACGGAATCGTTTGTAATTTGCTTTGAACAGTCGGAACTTCAGGAAGTAACTGCTCTTGTTCAAAATGAATAGGGCGATTATCTGCTTCTGTGACTTGATTGTAATCATTATTCCACAGCAATCTAAATTCGGATGGCCTTAAAGCAACAGTATTAATCTCTTGCTGAAGCACATTACTCAAAAATATATCTATGCTGAGGTTTGGATTAAATTCGAGTACCATTTGCACATCATTAAATGCACGAAATCCACGGCGTTTAATTTGATATTGCAGATCCCCAAGACTTTTTTTCCTGCCTATCTTACTCAAGCTTTCTAAAATACAATCTTCAACTGAATGTTGCAGACAAAATTCTTTCTGAGTAGCTTTCAACTTTTTTAAATATTGCAAAATGAACTGCGCATATGGGTTAAAAAAAACATGTTTCCATTGGTACAACTTTCCCTGTTCTACATCGTTGCCATATTGAGAGTTTTCAACACGATAATGTAGTAACAATGGATTAGTGATTTTTTTGTAGTCCGAATGGTATAACCGAAAACAATTCAGATCTGTACCAAGCTCAATGGCCTCCTGCAATTGCTTCTGAATAGCAATCAAATGCTGTTCATCTGCACAGCCTGAAATATATATAAAACTTAAGCATAAATTTCCCCATAAGTACTTTGGTTCATTCCAATATTCAAATGAATCTTGCCAATACTGCCTTAATTCCTTAAGTACATGGATATGTAGATGCCCCTGTTCTAACCGTGACTCTGTACTCTCAATTTTTCTAGGCAGTACGATCCGTTTAGTATGTGGATTTAGCTTAATTCTGTATGATTTTTTATCTACATTCTGGTTGAATTGCTTCCTTCTTTTATTAAATTCATCTTCAGTAAATTGCATCAGTTTTGATTGTTCGTCTCGGCTCAACTTTTGACTCAAACAATCAACACTATCTTTAATGTCATGCCATTTTTCAGCGATCAGCTGATCAAGTTTTTGCTGCATTTCTTTCGTCAATACTTCAGGTGGAGAAGGCTGTCTATCTAGCGACTTTTTCACCATTTTATGAATATCAACAAATAGATCATCTAGTTGTGGTTTTATTAGTTCTTTGATTTTTTGCATACAACTATTTTCGCTCTAAGTGTTTAATCGATAAAGATTTGACATTATCTTGCAATTGCTGGCGGGCTTGCTGTACATAGACATTCGGGATAAGTGAAGAATGCGGATGAAAAGCCTCTCGGTCACGTTGGTCATGACCATACAGGGCCTGAATTAAGTGAAAAGCTAATGCTGGTTTACCCTCTTGCTGCTCATGCATCAAAAAGTTCATGTCAAAATGACGTAACCAATTCGAATACATATTCTTTGGAAAGACTCCTTGCATATATGAATTCACCCATTTTCTCGATAAAGGGATTAACTTAATTTTCCTGCTCTGCCATTCTTTGACAGTTATCGGCAAGATATCTTTACTAAAAATGACCTTACCAAAAAGATCATTTACAGTTATCTTCTTCTTTGCAAAGACTTGTCTAAAAAATGAACCGTACGCTTCAATAATTTGTTCTAAAAAGGCAGTGTAATTTTGCAGTGTTTTTATGAAAAAATCAGATAAAGGGATAAAACGACCATCTTTTCTTGCTTTACTATTTTTTTTATCATTCACATATAAAAGCTTGAGCTCAACACAATAATCATCCAAATTCCCCAACAGGTTTTTTTTAGGCCGACTTGCCAAACTCAACAAACTGATATGCCACATCCAACACGCATATGCATTAAGTTGATTAATAATGTGCTTATCTTCTTGGATGTTTTCGTGACAATGTCTATGTAAAATATGGAATTGCTCTTTCACAAAATTGGGTTCAAGTGCCAGTTGGCTCCCTATCCTTCCTATAGATAATGCAGATTGCACTTTGAATTGTTGTTGCAATATTTTTAGTTCAGCCGTGTCTTCAGTAAAATGTGTGGAATGTGGTGTAAGTGCTTTTTCTAAAAAGGCTAGATATGTGCTACTGAGTTGAGTTTTCGGTAGCCCGCCATAATAGATACCAGGCATGTGATGCTGACTATCCCGCCCAGCAATTACATGAGCAAGATATTCATTATATGTTTCATAATATATATGAAAATATAATTGAGCCTGCAGTTTTTCTACAGTGATCGAACCTACAAACCGATTATCAAGCCAATTCTTAAGTTTCGTATTAATGTGTGTTGATGAAATTAGTGGATTCGATGCTTGTTCTATATAGTCAAACCAAGCAGAAGGTAAATGTAGTTGATGTGTCATCACTTCATTCCACCGCACATGATTTAAGCTCTTAATCTTCTGCTCTGTAATTTTAAGATTTAATTTGAGTAAATATTCGCGACGTCTACTTGAACCATTCTGGATCAAAATTCCATCTTGAATAAGCTCGTTAAAATCCATCAGTGCGACGGGTGATAATCCCGTCAAAAGTGACAATAAACATGCTGCAGCGATTGCAGCATCCCTCCAGTGCCCGGATAACTCGGTTCTCAACACATAAACAATTTGCTTCAGTATATCTGGCGCCAAATAATGTGGATTTGTAACAAAAGGAGCATGACGGCGCTGGCGATGCCGCATTAGATGCGTCGCATTATCGCTGAGTATATAATTTAAATTTTTAGACTTTTCATCTTCTGAATAAAACTCCATTTCAGGATCTAATAGATCAACTTCACCCTCTTCATCTTTGTGAAGAGCGGCATCATAAATACTGATCTTTGCGTTATGTCCAATATCTACTTGCTTACCCGTTTTAATTTCACGAAATTTTTTGAGTTCATTTTTCGTCGGCCATTGCAAAACTTTACTTTTTTTTGACTTACGCTGACGATGAACAACACGACGATCATCAAGTCTTTTAAAAATTATTAATAGAGCCGATAAATACTCTATGGCTTGTACTTGTTTGAAATCTTTAATATTAAAAAGTTGATTACGATCCTCCTTTTTCAAGTTACGTTCGTACATGACATAGCGATTTAGTAGCTCACTGCATTCTTGAAATAATTCAGCATGATTAGAATCCAGAACATATCGTGATACATAGCGAAAGAGATCACAAACATGTTTTTGCTTATTCTCAGCTTTATCAATTTTTGCAAATTCTTGATACTGCCGATATGTTAAAAAACTCGCTTGTAGAATCAAATAACGTTCAGACGACAGCTCTTGAGTATTACTAGTAGTCGGGCATGCAAAATAACTTAAAGAAGCTAGATAATAATATTTACCTAATTGTCTAGAACTAGATATATAGCCATATATCTGTTGTGCTTCCTTATATAGAGCATGGGCTTTTTCACGTAAATCATCTGATAGATCGACAAATTGTGTATTCACAACATGATTGCGTAATAAACAATAATCTTTTTGGAATTTTTCTGCTAAATCTAAGAATTGCTCTTCTGTTTCAATCTTTGGCATATTCGCTTTCGCTTAATTTTTTATCAAATTGCATTGGTTAAATTCATTACGATCTGAACAATTTGGTAAAAGTTGATCTTTTATTGAACTCTTTGTCAGCTTAAAAAATCTAGCAAAAAATTTAGCATCCAGCTCTTTCTGAGCTTTTCTCTCAAAGCACAAGTGTTGCTGTGATTTTTCGATAAAATCATCAAGATTATGTATCAACTGTAAGATTGCAACATAATTAGAATGTACACGTAAGCATGGCTCCGTTTGCATTAATAGCAATATTTTTTGCCAAATTTTCACATAGATTATTTTGAACTTTGCTTGTACTACTACTTTCTGGCTCTGTTTAATCTTTTTGATTTTCAGTAGTTCTGAGTTAATTTTTACTATCTTAAATTGAACATTTTGTCGCTCAAAGCAAAAGGGCATGATAAATTGCCCCATAAATATCTCTATATTTTTTACTAAATAGTCAAATTTTAACATTTTTATCGATATAAAAAATGAGCATATCTTTGTATATTAAAATTCATTTAATTTATCAACTAAATTTTCTCAAAATTACAATTATCAACAAATACATATGGTTTACTTATCATGGGTGGTCTAAATTTTAAAAATTCTTCCACTTTTTTTTAGTTTTCTGTTATTACATGAAACAATACCGTTGTATTACATTTTGAAATGCTGTGTATGCAGCATTGATCAAAAAGATTCTCTGCTATACTTACTTCACGTGTAGCATCAATGGAGTTTCGAAATGCTCAGAACCACTGAACAGAAAAAAAAATATATTCAAGCGACACGTGCGCAAAACTATCAAGCCAGCCTAAAGCTTGAAGGCATTACAACGACAGCTCAAACAAATCAACAAAGTAAAGCTGAAATCTTGCAAAAATATAAGAAGTATTCGCAACCCGAAACTTAGTCAGGTGCATGTATGGATAAATATGGGGAAATGGGTGACAGCCTGTATTGTTACCCTGGCACAAATATCCTAAAGAACAAACTCAATATTCATGATGAACAAATTTTAGAACAAGCTGAACTAGAACTGTCTGGATTGGCAAGTAACTTAATTGAATATGCTGAACCACCTTACGACTTACAATACTTAAAATCAATTCATGCGCAGCTCTTTGGCGACTTATACGACTGGGCAGGAAAGTTAAGACAAATCGATATTTCCAAAGGTGACACCCGTTTTTGTAATTTTTCCCGTATTGAAATTGAAACCAATAAACTACTCAAACCGCTTCAAGAAAAAAAATACTTTCAAGGCTTAGCACCACAACAACTGATTCCTCAACTTGCCGACTTGTATTGTGAGCTTAATGTCATACACCCATTCCGTGAAGGTAATGGACGTACACAACGGATTTTCTTTGAGCATCTGATTGCTCATTGTGGTTATGGTATTGATTGGTCTCGCATTGACTCTCAACAACAATGGATTCAAGCCAATATTGAAGGTTTTTATGGTAATTTAAATCCATTAATTAAGATTTTTGAAATATGCTTTATTCAAAATACCTAAAATTTAAGTAGTCGAAGCCCACAATCCTTAATGAGCCATCATCTTTGCTTCAATCCACTGATTAATTTCCCAAATAAACCAACAATCACGATTCTTAGAAATCTTAATACTCTTCGGGTAATTTAGGGTAAGCGTCCGCTGAACACACCTTATGAATTCATCCTATAAGCCTTAATTTAGTCCCCACTTAAAAACAAGTGGGGACTAAAATTTATGACTACAAATCACCAGACATCCATCGCATCTCTTGCGAA
>NZ_VPDP01000035.1:0-8862 GCF_013417635.1 Acinetobacter sp. YH12239
AAATTTCCCTTACATTTTATTGATTTTGTACAAAGTGAAACACCAAAGACATTAGCAGATATACACTCTGATGAAGCTGTACTGCTATCAACGGTTAAGAATTTTATAACGCCCTTTAAAGAACAATATAAAAAAATAAAGAGTAAAAATAAGGAGATCAAAGAACACAATACGGTCGTACATAAAATTTATATAAAAATTAAAAATAAAGAAGCAACTTTGCAAAAGCCAACAGATTCAAAGCCTAAAGAATCTAGCCCCAAATCTGATGAAAAGATTACTTTACCAGTAAAAATGAAGCAGGTAGCTATTCAGCAAAATATAGCTTCACAAGAAAAGTCAATTACTGTGATTAAGAAGCGAAAATTTGCTTTAAATAAGGATAAGTAAATTTGTAATTGTAAATTATAAAGAAAATCCCCCCTAAGCCTTGCAACTTAGAGGGGTTTTCCAGTAAATTCTACGGTACGCAGTTATTTGATGTTAACCCATCGAATAACGAAGATCATAAGGTTTGGCGACCGTTATGATTTCACCAAAGGCTGGTACCTGAACTCTATTTTCACAATAAACAGTGTTTAGATCAAGTCTCAAAATGATAAGTCTTCGTTAATCCGTGTTTTAAATCATCAAATAAGCATCATAGATCGAGCTTTGCCTGCTTCTGCGTGTCCGTTTTAGGGATTGGCATGCGTTGCATGTGGAGGGAATAAGTGTCACTGGTGCAACGTAGCGATAGTCGAAAGGCTAAACCGCTACAGGGGAATCTCACAAAAGCGGAGCGTTAAGAGTAGCTGTATAGGTTGGTTAAGTTGCATGTTGGGGAAACCCTCGCAGAGATACCGCCATACTTCGACAGGGAGCGCGTGGGAGAAGGTGCAAGACCTTTAGTCCTTGTCTGCATAGTCTGCAAAGCTATGTGCGGATACGACCGATATACGTGGCTCCGAAGCCAAAAGAATATGCGGTAAATCGGCAATACTTAAAGGATGTGTCATTTTTTTAAATGACCGCCTTTAGGGAGAGTATTGCCGAAACTCTCTCAACCGTTCACCAAAGCCAAAGCACGAAGTGCGACGCTTGGGTAACGAGTTGAGAAGTTGAGAGCATGTGCTTTTGCTTTTATAGGTTTTTATATTTTTATAGAAGAGCTTTTGAGAAGCTTGTTCTGCTTAGGCTATTATTAAAATCCAATTCTGTTTGTATTAATAATAATGTTATTAGAATATTTTCCTCTGACATCATCGCAAACAGTTGTATAGCTATAATATTCATAGGTTTTTAGAGTACCAATAATATAGCCTCTTTGAAAAATAGGTTCCCATTGATTAGTAAATGGGCTCAAGAAAAGACCTTGTGAACATTCAATCGCTAAATTATTTTTCACTACATTATTTTTAGGATTTGAGTGAACTTCTTTTATAGAAAAATATCTAATATCATTATTATTTGGTGCTGTTTTGATTGAATTTTTGTCTACATATATTTTAGAAATCTCACCTTGAACCGTACCGGGTTTGTCGGAGACCAAGCTTTCTGAGAGAATGTCCCGATGAAAAAAGTAAAATATACCCCTGAAATCAGAGAAAGAGCGGTTCAATTATTGATTGAATCCGAGAAAGATTATCCATCGAATTGGGCTGCGATCACCGCTATTGCTCCCTGAGCAGTATACTGCGCAAGGGTTGTACTCCTGAAACACTACGTGTTTGGTATCAAAAATATTTAGATAAACAAAATCCAGTTAAAGTACAGCAGCTTTCAGACCAAGAACGTATCAAACAACTCGAACGCGAAAATAAAGAACTGCAACGCGCCAATGAAATTCTACGTAAAGCAGCCGCTTTTTTCGCCCAGGCGGAGCTCGACCGCCCACACAAATAATGGTGGATTTTATCCATAATAATAAAGAGCTGTACGGAGTCGAGGCGATTTGTAGAATTTTACCGATCGCACCTTCAACCTATTACCGGACTCTAGATCTCTGTGAAAATCCAGAACATCGAGCAAAGCGAGATTTACATGACTTGCATCATGCTGAGGAGATTAAACGAATTTGGAAGGAAAGTTCAGGTCGGTATGGTGTACGTAAAGTCTGGCAAAAACTGAAACGTGAAGGCTATATTATTGCGCGCTGTACTGTTGCTCGATTAATGCAAAAGCTAGGTATAAAAGGTGTTTGGCGTGGTAAGAACAAACAAACCACCCGTAGCCGAGATGATCAAAAACGAGCGGATGACTTGGTAAAACGTAATTTTACTGCTGATCATCCTGACCAACTGTGGGTGAGTGACTTTACGTATATTCAAACAAATTCAGGCTGGGTTTATACTGCATTTATTATTGATGTGTTCTCACGAGCAATTGTTGGATGGAAAGTATCGACACGGATGAATACAGATATGGTGCTCGATGCATTGGAGCAAGCATTTAGGGCGGCAGAGGGGGCTGGAACGCTGAGTGCGCCCATGCCGCATTGCGAAGCAAAAGATAATCGGATAAAATGTAGCAATTCATATTCGTAAGCGTGGAGTAATCAGATGGGAAATTCCAAGTCAGCAGACAAGTAAGCCGCAACAACCAGTATTGTTGTTGCGGCGCTCTGTAAGGCTAGTCTCATCTGATTGCTGACGAGCAGACGTCGCCCGGTATTCCTTAATCGAGGGTTGATTCGTCATGACCACCACACGCCCCGCGTGGGCCTATACGCTGCCGGCAGCACTGCTGCTGATGGCTCCTTTCGACATCCTCGCTTCACTGGCGATGGATATTTATCTCCCTGTCGTTCCAGCGATGCCCGGCATCCTGAACACGACGCCCGCTATGATCCAACTCACGTTGAGCCTCTATATGGTGATGCTCGGCGTGGGCCAGGTGATTTTTGGTCCGCTCTCAGACAGAATCGGGCGACGGCCAATTCTACTTGCGGGCGCAACGGCTTTCGTCATTGCGTCTCTGGGAGCAGCTTGGTCTTCAACTGCACCGGCCTTTGTCGCTTTCCGTCTACTTCAAGCAGTGGGCGCGTCGGCCATGCTGGTGGCGACGTTCGCGACGGTTCGCGACGTTTATGCCAACCGTCCTGAGGGTGTCGTCATCTACGGCCTTTTCAGTTCGATGCTGGCGTTCGTGCCTGCGCTCGGCCCTATCGCCGGAGTATTGATCGGCGAGTTCTTGGGATGGCAGGCGATATTCATTACTTTGGCTATACTGGCGATGCTCGCACTCCTAAATGCGGGTTTCAGGTGGCACGAAACCCGCCCTCTGGATCAAGTCAAGACGCGCCGATCTGTCTTGCCGATCTTCGCGAGTCCGGCTTTTTGGGTTTACACTGTCGGCTTTAGCGCCGGTATGGGCACCTACTTCGTCTTCTTCTCGACGGCTCCCCGTGTGCTCATAGGCCAAGCGGAATATTCCGAGATCGGATTCAGCTTTGCCTTCGCCACTGTCGCGCTTGTAATGATCGTGACAACCCGTTTCGCGAAGTCCTTTGTCGCCAGATGGGGCATCGCAGGATGCGTGGCGCGTGGGATGGCGTTGCTTGTTTGCGGAGCGGTCCTGTTGGGGATCGGCGAACTTTACGGCTCGCCGTCATTCCTCACCTTCATCCTACCGATGTGGGTTGTCGCGGTCGGTATTGTCTTCACGGTGTCCGTTACCGCGAACGGCGCTTTGGCAGAGTTCGACGACATCGCGGGATCAGCGGTCGCGTTCTACTTCTGCGTTCAAAGCCTGATAGTCAGCATTGTCGGGACATTGGCGGTGGCACTTTTAAACGGTGACACAGCGTGGCCCGTGATCTGTTACGCCACGGCGATGGCGGTACTGGTTTCGTTGGGGCTGGTGCTCCTTCGGCTCCGTGGGGCTGCCACCGAGAAGTCGCCAGTCGTCTAACCGACGACTGGTAGCAGGCCCGCTCCGATGCGGCGCACTAACCATCGAAACCTCGTGAATGTCGGTATCCTGTCTGGCAGGATACCGCTCATTTCCCTTGTTCAGTTCATCGCCGTCGCCGAGCATCTGAATTTTCGGCATGCGGCCAAGGCACTTGGTATCAGCCAGTCGAGCGTCAGCGCGCGTGTGAAAGCGCTGGAGGATAACCTTGGTGTCCTGCTATTTGAGCGCCATGCGCGGGGCGTTCGGCTAACAGACGCAGGCAGGCACTTCATGGGGCACTGTTGCAAATAGAGATTTGAGTCGATGATGTTCCCTTTAAAAAGTACTTAGAGACCGAAAACCCTGTTGATTAGACACACTTCACCCTGAGGCTGACCATAATAAAATGACGATGCTTGTCCTTTACGTAGTGCACGCATGACTTCAATACCTTTAATTGTGGCATAAGCCGTCTTCATAGATTTGAATCCTAATGTGGCCCTGATGATCCGCTTTAGCTTGCCATGATCACATTCAATCACGTTATTTTTATACTTAATCTGCCTGTGCTCAAGGTCTGGTGGACATTTACCTTCCCGTTTTAACCGTGATAAAGCACGTCCATATGTGGGTGCTTTATCCGTGTTGATCACTTGTGGAATTTGCCACTTCTTCACATTATTTAAAATTTTTCCAAGAAAACAATAAGCTGAATGGGTATTTCGTCTAGCAGAAAGATAGAAATCAAGAGTATGGCCACGTTGGTCAACTGCACGGTATAGATATGCCCATTTGCCATTCACTTTTACGTAAGTTTCATCCAGATGCCATAAATGTCGATCTGTAGGATTACGCCAATACCAACGTAAACGTTTTTCCATTTCTGGAGCATAACGCTGAACCCAGCGATAAATTGTGGTGTGATCAACATTCACTCCACGTTCGGCCAGCATTTCCTGAAGTTCACGATAGCTGATGCCATATTTACAATACCAACGAACAGCCCAAAGAATGATTTCACCTTGAAAGTGCCGACCGTGGAAGGGATTCATCTGCTGTATCTCGAAATAAATAAGATATTTAGCTTATCATGTCAGCCTATTTGCAACAGTGCCCAACTTGCGACACTAAATTGGGTAGATTGGTTCAATAAAGAGCGTGTACATAGTGCACTAGGTTATGTATCACCTTTTGATTTTGAAGCAATGTACTATGATAAGATTAACCCGTTAGGTCAGGTGGCCTAACTTAAATAAAAAACTCTCCGACAAACCCGGTACGGTTCACCTTTATCTTTGTTTGTGATGAATACATTAGCAAGTTCCCATTTAGGTGCTGCATGAGAGAGAATTGGTAAAGATAGACAGAGTCCTAAGATAAACTTTTTCATTAATTGTCCTATGAAATCTCATAATGATTTGTTAAATCATAACTTAATTTATTGCTGATCTAGCTTAGCTTATAATTAATTTGAATTATTTTTACGTTGTTTGAGAACTTCTAATCCTAAATCCTTCCAAATTTGCCATTTCATATCATTTGGGTCTATTTCAGCAGTTTTAAGCAGAATTCCAAGTAATTCGGCTGGGTCACGCTGATCAAGGTTAGCAATTTCAAAAAGTGCGCCTAATTGAATGAGATGACGTGTACGAGCTTTTCGTTCAGCTTCCTTTTCTGCATTCAGTAATTTTCTGACTGCTATCTTCTGTTTATTCGCTCGATCTATGGCTTTTTCAGCTTTGATCAAGGCATTCAATTTTTTCTCTTGGTCGGGAGTACGGTATTGGATTTGAGCTAATTCTAATAAAAGCTTTTGTGCATCACTGGGATTCTTTAAAGCAGAAATGTAGGTAATTTTTTCAGACAGCCAATCATTATTCATATTCAATTCCTTAATTCATATACCGCAAAAGCACAGGCTCAATACTCAAAGAACGATAACAAAATAATTACGTCCAAGGTACGCAATTTTGTTAAAGTCGTTCTAGAGATTGTCGCCTGTACTTCCATCAAAAAATTGATGGCGCGCTTAGACGTTTCTCAATTTCATTGAGAAACCTAAGCACGTTAGGGACTTCATCCCTAAAACCCTGAAACTTCTTTTTTTCGTTCAATTGAAAATTGAATGAAAAAAAGAAGTACCAAAGCTAGGAGCAACAGCATGCAACTAAAACAGGTATTGGGAAAAATCAAAGATATTAGTTTTGGCGTGATCGCAGCACCGCTAATTATCATCATTATGATGTGGGCTTCGATACTTGATCAAAGAGCGTTTAAAAAAGAACGTAACCGAAAAAAGGAACAGGATAAGACCTAATGGCGATTGCTCGTTTAAGTGTCAAAGTCGGTAAGGCAGGTAAAGCAGCACCGCATGCCGAATATATTGATCGGGATGAAGAAAAAAAGCTGAAACAAGAACAGGCAGAAACCGACCTTGAACATAGTGCCTATGGGAATATGCCGAAATGGGCTGAACATAATCCGATTACCTTTTGGGAAGCAGCCGACCTTTACGAGCGCAAAAATGGCAGTACCTATCGAGAATATGAAATTGCCCTGCCTAGAGAGATGAATGCCAAACAACGTCTAGAACTGGTTGAGGAGTTCATTCAGTCCGAGATCGGCTCAAAATATCCATATCAGTTTGCGATTCATAACCCTAAAGCAATGGACGGCAACGATCAGCCCCACGTGCATCTCATGTTTAATGAACGTCTGCAAGATGGAATCGAACGAGATCCAGAGCAATATTTCAAACGCTATAACAGCAAAAATCCTGAACGTGGCGGAGCTAAAAAAGACAATACAGGCAAGAGTTACCAGGAACGAAAAATTGATATTAAAGACCTACGCCAAAGATGGGCGGATTTATGCAACAGCCATTTAGAAAAACATCAAATTGATAGCCGTATTGATATGCGAAGCTACAAAGAGCAAGGCATAGAGAAAGAACCCGAAAAGAAACTGTTACCAAGCCAAGCCAAAGACCCTGAAATTAGGGAAGCCCTACAACAATCACGTACAGCCTATAAAGAGCTTGAGCGACTAGACTTAGGCGACCCCAAACAAGACCTGAAAGACCTCAAAAACAGCCCAATTTC
This sequence comes from Acinetobacter sp. YH12239, assembly GCF_013417635.1. NCBI lineage: Bacteria > Pseudomonadati > Pseudomonadota > Gammaproteobacteria > Moraxellales > Moraxellaceae > Acinetobacter > Acinetobacter sp. YH12239. Next base: position 6,975 of record NZ_VPDP01000035.1, read on the forward strand.
AGACAAAGAAATTAAACAGGGTATTGAGAGCTTTAAGGCTGATTTTGACAGCTTTAAACAGCTTGCTTTGGAACAGTACAAACAACAGCAGAAATTAGAAAGAGAGCAACAGAAAACAATGAAGTTTAGAGGGATGAGCCGATGACACCTGATGAAAAAAAGCTATATGCACTAATGGCAGTTGCAGAACAACAGCAGAACCTCGTCAATCAGGCCGTTAAAGAGCTTCAAATCACGAAAGAACACATTCAAAGCACTATTGCTGGGCAGACCCACCATACTGTATCAAAATCGCTAAATACGGGCTTACAGGAGGGTACAGCGGAGCTTATTAAGACCGCTAAAGCACTTGGACGCTTGAATAATTCAATTGAATCAGCCCGTGATCAGTTGTCATGGAAGCTCATTACCATTGTTCTAGGCATCTTTGCCATTCTGATGCTTGGTATCATTTGGCTGTTTAGTGTTTATATCAAACCTTTAGGCAATATCCCGCAGATCGAGAGCCTGAGACAGCAAGGCATCCAGTTTGATATTGGAAGTTGTAAAGTTGATGGAGAATCTAAACCGTGTGTCCGAGTGATGAAAAAGCAGTGCGGATATGGAAAAAATGGCGATTTTTGTGTCATAGACCCAAAATAATAAGAATATTTCTTATGCTAAAAGAAAATTCTTACTTAATTTCAATTCTACGAGAGGAAAAGGGGTAATCATGCCATTGATTGAATATTACGGCTTGTTATTTGAATGGCATGACCAAAAAATGGATTTAGTCTACAGAGGGCGTGAAATTACGTTCGAAGAAGTCTGTAGTATTTTCCTTGATCCTGCATTGATGTCTTTTGATGATGTAGGACACTATGACGAACAACGACTAATATCAGTCGGTTTAAGCAATCGTGGTAGACTATTAACAGTGGTTTGGGTTGAACGTGGAGATGTTGCGAGAATAATCACTGCATTTGAACCATCACATCACCAAAAGCGGAGGTACAGCAATGCAAAATGAATTAGAACGCTATAAAAATTTTGATCCTACCAATGCCCCATTGGTTAAACCTAGTTTTGTGAAAAAATTACAGGAACGTCACGCCATCGCTCAAGCAAAGGCTTTTGATGCTGATGTGGTGACATGGTTAGGTTCACAAGATAATGAAACAAAACAACATATTAACGATATGGTTCGCCATATTATGGCATTGAAACGTACTTAATTAGGTATGACCTCCCTTTTTTGTTTTAATGTTTGATTGATTAATTAGAAAGCTCATTTGGTATTCATACCAAATGAGCTTTTACTTTATAGTTTTTGAAGGATACGCCGTGGTTAAGGAAGTTGTTATGTTGAAACATTCAAGTTTGGAAAGAAAAGAGTTCAAGCATGAAGAACTTGCACTAATAAAAAAACTTGATTTCAACGATATTGAGATTATTAAGCCTGATAATCTTGGACAAATCTTAATTTGGACTTCTAAACTTGCTGAATATCATCATGCTCAATTTGTTGAATTTAGTCATAAGTTAGATATTGTTGATGAAATAGAAGAGCGAGAAGAGATTAACAATAAGATTAATTTTTATAGAAAAAGTAGAGTTTTAGAGAATCATATCAAGGATTTCTATCTAAAAAAGCTATTGGATCAAGGAGAAGCGACAGTAAAGGGATATATCAAACATCCGATTAAACAGGATACAAATTACGCTGTAATTTCTTATCACGGATATCATTTTGTTAGTTTTGCTACTCCAGAGATTATTGAAAAATTTCCCTTACATTTTATTGATTTTGTACAAAGTGAAACACCAAAGACATTAGCAGATATACACTCTGATGAAGCTGTACTGCTATCAACGGTTAAGAATTTTATAACGCCCTTTAAAGAACAAT
>NZ_VPDP01000036.1:0-8780 GCF_013417635.1 Acinetobacter sp. YH12239
TTTCTTCACCATAGCCTAAGCCACCGATGGTGGTCGCTTCGCCCCAACCAATGAAACCATCCGAAGTTTCGATTTTAATGAGGACTAAGGTTTGAGTTTGCATCGTTGCGACCGCCATCTTGTGTGGACGGATCGTCGGGATTTCAACGAGCAAGGTTTCAACTGATGTAATCATTTCCACTCTACGCATTCTTGCATTGTGTATTTCATGTGGTATACCTTAAAAGAATGCAAAAATAGAGTCGAAGATCATTTTTGCATTTTAATATATTTAAAAGGTATGGAAGTCATGGAGCTTAGACATCTACGATATTTTGTCGCAGTGGTAGAAGAACAAAGTTTTACAAAAGCAGCCGAAAAGTTATTTATCGCGCAGCCACCATTAAGTAGACAAATTCAAAATTTGGAATCAGAGCTTGGCATTGCTTTATTTGAGCGAGGTAGCCGTCCATTAAAAACAACACAAGCCGGTTATTTCTTTTATCAGCACGCAGTGAAATTACTTGCCAATGCTGAAGAAGTTAAGTCTATGACAAAGCGTATAGGTCTAGTTGAACGTACAGTAACAATGGGGTTTGTCGGGTCACTGCTTTATGGGCTGCTTTCTAAAATTGTATATTTATATAGGCAGCAGCAACCCCACTTAAAGATTGAACTTGTTGAAATGACCACGTTAGAACAAGTTAAAGCACTCAAAGAGGGGAAGATTGATGTTGGATTTGGGCGGCTTAGAATTTCAGATCCAGCATTGAAGCGAATTTTGCTTCGTGAAGAGCGCTTAATGATGGCAGTGCATGCGAGTCATCCTTTAAGTTTAAAAAAGGAAGGTGTTTATCTATCTGATATTTCTGACGAAAATATTTTTTTATACCCTAGTCATACAACCCCTAGCTTTGCAACTCAAGTCCAAGCCTTGTTTGCAGAATATAATTTAGAACCTAAAAATATACGTTTGGTCCGAGAAATTCAGCTATCTCTTGGTTTGGTTGCAGCTGGTGAAGGTATTTGTATTGTTCCAGAAAGTGCGAAATCAATTCAGCTATCCCATTTGCTTTACATTCCAATTTTAGATGAAACTGCAGTAAGTCCAGTATTTATGACGATACGTAATCTAGATGAGAGCGAGGACATCATGTCTCTAATAGATTGTATTTACCAAGTGTATGATTTAGAAGCAATTAAATATGATAGAAATTTAATTTAGATAGGGTCTAATACAATAATTAGACTTAGGTCTAAAGCTATTGAATAAAAAATAGCAATCTAAAATCTTAAATACTCAAAATAACTACGACTTTAGCTTATGCCCCGAAAAGGGGCTTAATTTTTTTTGATAAATTTCAAACAAATAATTTTAACTTTAAAGAAAAACTAGGTTGCAATAAAAAATTCAAATTAGAAATTCTCAAAGAATTTTTTTTCTAAGTAATTATTCGTCTAATTTTTATTCAATCATACTAGAAATGAGCCCTCAAGATTATTCAGACCTTGAAGGTATATATATAGATATATTCGGTTTTGGACATTTTTTCAGCTTTAAGTCAATGTTGCGTCATATTTTTGGAGAGTTTATTTGCAGGAGGCGCAACCTTGGAAGCAAACAAATTAAATATCAATCGTGTGATTGATGATGCTAAGTTCACACCATTTCATTGGGGTGTATTGTTTTGGTGCTTATTGATCATTATCTTTGATGGTTATGATCTTGTCATTTACGGAGTTGCATTACCTTTATTAATGCAGGAATGGGCATTAACTTCAGTACAAGCTGGATTGTTAGCAAGTACAGCTTTATTCGGGATGATGTTCGGTGCTATGTCATTTGGTACATTATCAGATAAGCTTGGTCGTAAAAAAACCATTATGATTTGTGTGGCAATCTTCAGTGGATTTACATTTTTGGGTGCATTTGCATCAAATCCGACTGAATTTGGTATTTTACGCTTTATTGCTGGTCTAGGTATTGGCGGTGTAATGCCTAACGTTGTTGCTTTAATGACTGAATATGCACCTAAGCGAATTAGAAGTACTTTAGTTGCCCTTATGTTCAGTGGATATGCAATTGGTGGTATGACATCAGCATTATTAGGTGCTTGGTTAGTTCCACAATATGGCTGGAAAATTATGTTCTATATCGCTGTATTGCCTTTAATCGCATTGCCGTTGATTTGGAAATTCCTACCAGAATCTTTGATGTACCTGACCAACAAAAACCAAACAGAGCAAGTGCGAATTAATGTAAAGAAAATCGCACCTGAAAAAAATATTACTGCTGACACTCAATTTGTATTAGATGAAGTCACAGCAGGTGATGAAGCTCCTTTAAAAGCATTATTCCAGCAAGGTCGTACCTTTAGTACATTCATGTTTTGGATCGCATTCTTTATGTGTTTACTTATGGTTTATGCTTTAGGAAGCTGGTTGCCAAAACTTATGATTCAAGCGGGTTACTCGCTTGGTGCAAGTATGATCTTCCTATTTGCATTAAATATCGGTGGTATGGTGGGTGCAATTGGTGGTGGATATCTTGCAGATCGTTTCCACATCAAAAAAGTACTTGCAATTATGTTCGTGTGCGGTGCACTTGCACTTATCCTTCTCGGCTTTAATAGTCCACAAATCGTGTTGTATACGCTAATTGCAATCGCGGGCGCTGCAACGATTGGCTCACAAATTCTACTTTATACATTCGTCGCACAATATTATCCGTCAACAGTTCGTTCAACTGGTATGGGGTGGGCATCTGGTATTGGTCGAATAGGTGCAATCGTAGGTCCAGTACTTACCGGTGCTTTGTTAACCATGGAACTTCCGCACCAAATGAATTTCTTGGTCATCGCAATTCCTGGTGTGATTGCAGCCTTAGCAATTTTCATGGTGAATCTGAAAAATTCAGTAGATGGTAAAATTGCTCAGGAAGAATCTGTACACTCTTCTAAAGTCGTAGAACAAACTCAGTAAAAATTCTTTATAAATAAGACAGCTGCCAGAAGGTGGCTGTTATTTAGACTTTTAAACCATTTTTTAGGATAAGAGAGATTAGGATGATCTTTTCAAACAAACCTTTTACTTTAAGTTTAATCTCATTAGCTGTTTTAACATCTACTGCAGCATACGCGAATAGTCCACAACAGTCTGAAATAGAGCAACTACGTCAAGAAATCGAAGCACTTAAATCAATGATGGAACAACAACAGAAGAATGCTGTTGTGCAGGCAAAATCGATTGAGACATTAAAGACAGAATCAGTTAGACCACAACCAAAATTAAATGTTGGTAAAGATACCACTTTTAATTTTTATGGAAATGTTCGTCTAGATGCTTCATATCAAGCTGAAGGTAGTGGGTTAGATCGCCTATATAATAATATTAATAAGGTTCCTTTAGCCGGTAATAATGAGGCGAGTGATCAGCTTAAGTCGACTCTATCAGCAACACGTTTAGGTTTGGATATTCATAGTCAAATTAATGATAAAAAAGTTTCAGGTAAAGTTGAAGTCGACTTTTTGGGTGGAGCTGGATTAGATAATCTTCGTATACGTCATGCTTATATGAATTACGATAAATGGTTAATTGGTCAAACTTGGTCTAACTTTGCTGTGCCAGACTATATGCCTGAAACGATTGATGCCTTAGGTTATGTGGGGGGTGCTGTAAAACGTACACCTCAAGTTCGTTATAGTATGAGTTTAGCACCTGCAACAGGCTTGGTCCTTGCAGCAGAAGATCCAAAAGATGGATTATCTAAAATGCGTACACCTGCAGTCACAGCGCGATTGAATCATCAATTAAATGATGATGCTAAACTCAGTTTACGTACCATGGTCAATGAAAAGAAAACAGAGGTTGATGAAGTCGTTGCATGGGGCGTAGGACTAGGTTTGCAATACAAGTTAGCTCCTTCAACTACACTGAAAGCTGACTACTATCATGTAAAAGGAGATAGCAGTTTCGTTTCATGGACGAATCCTGGTATCAGCCGTAACTCATCTGGTGAAATTTTAGATGAGAATGAATTTGACTCGATTACAATAGGTCTAACGCAACAATTTAATCCTCAATGGCGTGGAACTGTTGGTTTTGGTTATATGAATCAAGATGTGACAAATGCTTATCGAGGTGGTGCAGTAAATCTGACAGAGATCAATAAGGAGCTTTGGCAAGGTTGGTTCAATGCATTCTATAGCCCAATCAAACCGATTAGCCTTGGGTTGGAATATGTGTATGGTGAGCGTAAAGCTGTAGTATCTGCACCAAATGGTTCTAATACAGGTGAGGATAATCGTGTAAGTGCTGTAGCAATTTATAATTTCTAAATTATTCAAACTTGAATGATGATAAAAAGAGCGATTTTTCGCTCTTTTTTTATGGGATGGTTGTAGAGAATGTCAGAATAGATCCTAGAAAAAATAAAAATATAAAAGTACTATGAGATCTTATTTGACTTTAGATTCTCATCTACTAGGAGAAGGCGCGTTTCGTGTACGAATTAGATTGCAAATTACTCAGTATTTTTTTTCATGTTTATAAATTTAAAAGTGTCTCAGTTGCTGCTGAGCAATTGCAGATGAGTCAACCAGCTGTAAGTAATATTCTTAATAAAATTCGACAACATTATAACGATCCACTTTTTTTAAGAATTGGGAATGAAATGATCCCTACGGAATTATCAAAGCAATTATTCCCATTAGTCAGTGAAGCATTGAGTAAAGTTGAAGCGATTAATAATTTCACGATTGATTTTGATGAAGCTATTTCAGATCAACAATTCACCTTGGCGATGACCGATGTTTCGCATTTAGTACTACTGCCTAAAATTTCCCAATATCTCAAAGCAAAAGCATCTCATGTCAGATTAAATGTACGTCCAATAACTTCTGAAACAAGTTATCAAATGGCTAATGGTGAAATTGATCTTGCATTAGGATTTCTGCCTCATTTGGAAAATGGCTTTTATCAACAAAAACTATTTGAACAATATTATGTTGTAATTGCAGCAAAAGACCACCCTCGTTTAACGGGAGATTCAATCAGCAAAGAGCAGTATTTGGCAGAATCACACATTGATATTGATGCGGGAATGGGGCATTACCACATCGAAAATGAGCTGTTAAACCTTGAACTTAAAAGAAATATTTTAATGCGATTACCAAGTTATCTTGGTGTTGGTCTTGTTGTTCAAGAAACTGATGCGATTGCTACAGTGCCTTATTATTTGAGCGAAGTTTTATTATCACGAGGAAATTTAAAAATCTTTGATGCACCTATTGCTTTCCCGACATATGGTGTTAAACAATACTGGCATATGTCCTGTCATCATAAGACCAGCCATCAATGGCTAAGACATATGTTTCATGAAATCCTTGTAAAATAACACTCATAAATACTCTATGAGCAAGCGATTGGGGTTATAGAGGTAGGCTATTCCTTAAATAAAAAATAGCCTAAGCTCTAAGCATCGTTATTAATTTTTAACTAAACCGCCATCCACTATTAAATTTTGACCAGTGACAGCTTTGGAGTACGGTGACAAAAACATTAAAATGGCTGAAGCAAACTCATCAGGAGTGACTACTTTACGCAAGGGGGTGGCGGAAGCAATATAATCAAAAACTTCCTGTGGCGTGCTTTTACTTGCATCAGTTTGTTGAAGTAATCCACCGGACAACATATTGACATTAATTCCAAACACACCTAATTCATGAGCACATGTTCTCGTCAATGCGAGAAGGGCAGATTTTGCAGTAGTATAGTCATGATATGGCACAACAGGATTTTGCACCAAGTTTGTTCCTATATTCACAATTCGACCGAATTGATTGGCTTTCATGTCGGCTAAAGCGGCTTGAGTGGTATTAAGGGCAGCTTTGACAGCACCCTCAAACTGAGTGTGCATATCATTCCATTGTATTTGTGAAATATTTGGTCTTGCATCCCCGTTAAATTTAAATCTAACGAGTGCATTATTCACAATTGAATGAATAGCTTCACCAAATTGCAGTTTGGCAGCGTTAAACATTTCTGAAACTTGATCTGCATCAGTAATATCCGCTTGATAAATAAAAACTTGATCAGGATGTGAAAGTTTTAATGTCTTAGCGGACTCATGACTACTATGATAATTGACAACGACACGAGCGCCTTCGCTCAATAATGCCTTGGTAATAGCCAAAGCCAAGGCCTCGTGCCCCACCTGTAACGAGTACAATCTGTTCGTTTATTTTCATTTACACACAATCATTAAGACTTGGTGAAGATTGTATTTAAATAATAAGTAACTTCAACCTTTGATAAAGCAAAAATATTTATTTTTGAAATGAAATTTCTAATAGTTTGTGATGAATAAATCTGAGCTTGTCTAAGACTTTATCTGATAGCGTAAATGGGTATGCATCATCTAAACCCATACTTCGATTAAGTGCATTTAAGTTAAAAGTGATGATTAACCAGTTTTGTAAAACAGTTTCAAAGTTTTTAGCACCAATCGGATTTTCTTCGATCGTCATACTTGGGAGATCAGCACGTTTAGATTGAACACTCAGACCCGCATAATATGCTGTTTCTAAGGTATCCATCATATGTAAATAATGCGCCCAAGTCTCTGCCCAATCTTCCCATGGGTGAGCACTCGCATAGGAACTAATAAAATTTTTCTGCCAGTCTATGGGTGGACCTTCGTGATAATGTCGCTTTAAAGCCTCAGCATAATCTTGTCGTTCATCTCCAAACATTACTCTGAACGCATCAATGAGATCTGGTCGAAGCTGTTGAATGAGATCAAAATAGTAATGCCCGCTTTCGTGGCGAAAATGACCGAGTAGGGTTCGATAGTTTTCACCCATTTTTATTCGGGTTGTTTCGCGGTATACGACGTCTGCTTCGCTTGCATTTAATGTAATTGTACCTTGAGCATGCCCAGTTAAAACAGGAAGATCTGGTTCGGGCATCAAAAAATTAAATCTAAGTCCAAATTGATCTTGATCATTTTTTTTTGGTCTTGGCATGATATTTAGTTGTTGCATCATATAAAGGAAACGACGCTTCGCATGCTCTAATCTGCTCCAATAGATGGTGTGATCAGGATTATTTAAATTTGGAATAATAGAGGTTAGTTTGCAAGAGTCACAGTAAATATCAGAACTTTCTGCAGGAATCATCCAATTGCATACATGATGATGCAAATAATTAAAACAGGGTTTATAGAGTTTATTTTTGAATTTGGGATTAATAGATTTCCACAACTGACTAGTATGTTTATGGAAACTTTCCATTTCTTTTTCTTCTACAACATATCCTAAATTAATTCCACAATGAGTACATGTAGAATTCATAAAAAAGATTTGCCGATTGCACTGCGCGCAAGAAAAATATTTCATAAAAATTATTCATTTTTTTGAGATTATACCATTGCTTTTTTCAAAAAAAAAAATTTGTGTTTCTGAAATTAAATAATGAAAATTAAAAGCAACAAAAATGATGAACAATAAGTAATCAACGTATTGAATTTGTAAATAGTAGTATAATTAAGATCATTTAGTTACTGTATAAAATAAAATCAATTTTATTAAAAAATAGTGTGATGCAAATCACAATATATTGAAATATATGATTTTTAATCTAAAAAAATCTTGATTAGAAAACTAAATGATCGTTTAATGCTATCAAGTATAATTTCTTTAAATCTATGGGTATTTTGTATATGCAAACTCAGATTATCTCAAAAAAAACCTTGAATAATACGATCACTTCAGAAAGCAATATAATTAAAATTGTTGAAGACTCAGTTGTAATGATCGACGTGGCTCCTGAAGATGTTCAAGAGCTGATTGTGAATGATAATCAGGTCATTATTAAACTTAATAATGGGGAAACAATAACCCTAGAAAACTTCAATTATGAAACATCTGATTTAGTTTTCCGTAACCAAAATACTGAGATGTTTGTTCTTGATTTCAAAAATGTAGAATACAATCCTTTAGAAAGCATAGAAGCGTTACTAGAAGGTGGTGCTGGAACTGGCGCTACAATCTTAAATAATTGGTTAGCTGGTGGTGCACTTGCACTAGGTGCAGTTGGAGTTGGCGTTGCTGTATTTGATGCAGCTAATGGATCAAGTGATACAAAACAACCTTCCAAAGATCTCAGCAAATTAGTTGATGCAATCAATGATGCTAAAAATTCATTAAATCAATTGGATGGTGATGAAAAACAGCGAGTTGAAAATGCTATTAATGATGCAGAAGCTGTTTTAAAAGACCCAGAATCAAGTCAAGAATTACTTGACCAGACGGCTGATGATTTAATTGCTATTGTTGAAGATGCTTTAAAAGATCAAGAAGCTAAAGATGCTGCTAAATTAGAAGAAGCAATTAATAATCTTGAAGCTGATTTGGAAAATGCAAAGGATAAGTTGGAAAATGAAGATCCAAATGATCCATATACTGATGAAACTAAATCAGAATTAGAAAAAGAAATTGAAGAAGCTCAAAAGCTTGTAGATGACTTTAATAACAATATTGGTGATAAGCCAAGCATTGATGATGTAAACAACGCTCGTGATGAACTAAATAATGCTGTTGATAATCTAAAAACTGAATCACAGCAAGAATTTGAAAATATGCCTGCTACAGAAGCGGATTTACTTGCGCTTGAAACGAAGGCAAAAGAACTTCAAAAGAAACTTGATGACAATGCAAAGTTAGCAGACGAATCAGAGAAATATACTGATGAAACACGTGATGCACTTCAACAAGAAATTAATGAAGCTTTACAACTCGTTG
>NZ_VPDP01000037.1:0-7788 GCF_013417635.1 Acinetobacter sp. YH12239
TCCCGGTTTTTTAAATGTTCTGGTGCGCCTTCGGGTAAATAAATTTCTTTATATTCCACACCTGTTTTTCGGCTGTAATCATGTTCTCGGCCCTCACGTTCACAATAGATCTTTTCACCTGCCCGATAGGCAATCGCAGCAGTAGCGGAACGCCCTGCTGATCGTGCTACGGTTTTGACTGAAAAGTGGTAAATCGCCATGCCTATTTTCGCTTTTAAATTTTCACGTAGTGAAGTACAACCGTGGATACGGTTGTCGGGGTATTGGGGAGACCCCAATCGTACTTGCAAACGAAGTTTGCATAAGTGCGCTCTTCGAGGAAAACATTACTATACATATAGCACCTTGAATGCATATTCAAGTGCGCTTATGTTAGGGATGGTTTCCCAGGATGATGGTATTGGATTAATGAGCGTTACTGAAACACTAGACAGCAAAATCAAAGCACAGGAAGAAAAGCTAAAGCAGTTAAAGGCTCAAAGACAGGCAGCACTGGCAAGAGAACGTGCTAAAGAGAAAGAACAAGCTCGAAAGGATGATACCAGACGCAAAATTTTAATTGGATCCTGTATGCTAAAGATCACTGAAGATGATGAACAAGCCAGAGCTAAATTAATTGCTCAGATGGATAAGTATTTAACAGATGAGCGTGACCGAAAGCTTTTTAATTTATAAATTTTGAGGGATAAGTAGTGGAAGATCCAACACTTAATAAGTTAATACGTAATACAGAATTATTCTTCGAACATCACTGGAATGTAGACCTATTAGGAAAGCCTCCTGAATGGTCACCAGTACATTTTAATTTTGGAAAAATTCCTAATTACGATAAACAAGGTGTATATGCGTTTGTCAAAGGGGATTTAGTGACTTATATCGGTGTTGGGACTTCTAGAGGTGCTGGCCGTTATCGTGGTAATGGCTTAAGCGCCAGGGTAATGAAATATTGCCGATGGAATGAAGATAAAACTGAATATATTGCGATAGATCCAAGACTGAAAGATGCTGGATCCATCATTACAATAGGCTTTGAGCGTGATACGGCTTATTTAGCAAATGCCCTAGAAGTTTTTCTTATCTCTAAAATCCAACCTGTCCACAATGTGGTTAAAGTTGGTATGTAATTTCGCATAAGAAATTTTATGTTAAATGATTGTTAGAAATGCCCCTTGATCGAGGCATTTTCTATAAAGAATACTAAAAACTAATTAAAGCCAACCAAGTTTCAAAACAAGGCAGTTCTCAGCAATCATATTTTTAAATTATATAACTCCCAACTGAGCTTTTGCTCCAACGATAAGGCTTTCATTTTGAGTTTCTAAGGCAAATAAACCATACATCAAAGGAGAGGCCGCTGCTCTTTCTAAAGTCTGTTCATATAGTTTATTCCAAACTTTACCCCCTAGTTTTTCATACTCGATGATTAGAGTTTTGAGGCTTTCTTCTCCAAACAAAGTTACATGCCCAGCAAAATCAATCGCTGGGTCATCTATATGGGCTGTTGACCAATCAATAACGCCTGAAACAGCTCCATCCTTTGAAGCTAGTACATGCCCAGCATATAAATCGCCATGTATAAATTGGGTGAAATCTGCCCATAGAACATCATTATCCAACCATTTTCTGTAGCGGGTTTCCAATTGCTCACTTATACCAATTTCAGATTTTACTAACTGCAAATTGTTTGCTATTTCAGGTCTTAAATCTGAAGGTTTCATAATTTTCAAATCATTTTCCCGAACTTCTTTTTCAGGAATACTATGGATTTCAAATAAGGTTTTTGCCAAAGATGTTATGTATTTCGGGCTATCTTTGTCCATATTCCAAATTATTTCATAGGTTTCAGCATCCAAATTTAAAACAGGATTATCTTTAAGTATGGGATAAGCCACTAATTCTGTAGATGAAATTCTCCAATCAGGAACCTCTACAGAAAGATGTTTTTTTACCAATTCTAAAATGCGTTTTTCTTTCTTGATTTGTTCCCTCATGCCATCACGACGAGGAATACGCAGCAACCATTGTTGCCCCTTTGTATCAAGAGCAAAAACGACCTTAAAATCAATGCCCATTTCATTGAAATTCATTTTGTCCGTAAGCAACAAGCCGTGTGCTTCAGCAAGTGATTGAATATCTTGAATTGTCATTTTTAATTTCCTTTAAAGAGTTCAATAATTAATGTTCGGATTAGATTGGCTATCATTAACAATCTCTCTCAAAAGTCTTGATGATTTTGTGGTCTTTGATCTCGTAGATAATGTCAGCAATATTATCGACCAATTGCTTGTCATGAGATACGAAGATAATAGTTCCTGCATAGGACTTCATCATTGTTTCTAATGCGGCAATACTTTTTAGGTCAAGATAGTTTCCTGGTTCATCCATAAGCAAAATATTATATTTTCCTAAAAGCATTTTGGATAAAAGCAGTTTGATGATTTCACCTCCCGATAAGTCGGATAAGTTTTTTTGAATATCATTCGCTCCGATCCCCATTGAAGCCAATACTGCACGAATTTCCGCAACTGTGTACTCGCACTCTTCCTGCATAAAGGAGAGCACAGATTTATGCGTGTTAAATTTATATCCTGTTTGTGTAAAGTAGCCAATTTCAGCTTTTGGAGATATGGTTAATCCATCAGCACGTTCTGATATCATTTTTAACAAGGACGTTTTCCCTGTTCCATTCGATCCAGTTATAGCGACTTTAGCGCCAAGCGGTATTATAAAGTTAGCGTCATCAAAGATAGTACGGCTACCAAATTTTAAGCTCAGACCATCTGCCGTAATCGGGAACTTATTGTGCAGTTCTAGGGCTGAACTTTGACGAAAACGAATAGAACGCAAATGCTCTGGTGCTTGAATATCTTCTAATGCAGCCAAACGCTTTTCCATACTCTTAGCTGCCTGATACAGTTTTCTTTGCTTGGTGCCAGTCATTTTTGCATGCCCAAGTCGTCCAGCACTTTCGGTAGAGTTTTTGGATTTTTCTCCTTTTTTCTTATTGTCTAATCGATTAGCTTGCTGGCGTTTTTCTTGCACAGCAGATTCTAATCGCTCCCGTTCCTTCATCATCAGCTCATATTCTACGGCTTGGTGTTGTCGCTCTTCTTCTTTTTGACGCAAGTAATCCGAGTAACCACCCCAATATTCCGTAATTTTACCGTCTTTTAACTCCCATATCTTGTCTACAACCATATCAAGAAAATATCGGTCATGACTGATAACAAGTAATGCTCCATCAAATGCTTTAAGTTGACCAATAAGTAGATCTATTCCATTGAGATCAAGGTGGCTGGTTGGTTCATCCGCTAGAATGCCATGTACTTGTTGGGAAAATGCGGCAGCAATTTTTGCACGAGTTTCCTCTCCGCCACTCATTGTGTCGTTTTGTACATTGGAAACACCAAGGCGAGATAACATTGCCCGGTCTTCGACCGTTTCTATTTCGATTCCGCCCAGTTGGCTGATATGTGCAAAATCACCAAAACGCTGTAATGTCGCTTCGGCTAAAACAATTTCGCCATTAAGTACTTTGAGTAAACTACTCTTTCCTGCTCCGTTATCACCCACAAGACCAATACGGTCATAAGAGTGAATTTCCAATTCATCAATATCCAAAACATCACGCCCAGCATAATCCAAGCGTATGTTTCTCGCTTTAATAATTAAACTCATTTTTATTTACTCCTGTTTAGCTCTTGAAATTTTTTATGCAGCAAACAGGATTTAGGTGAAAACAAAAGCTAGCATCACAGTGTCCTCCCAAAAAAAAAGCTATTCATCCACAGGGTGGACAAATAGCTAGTCAATTAAGTTATAACTGGAAACTATGCACTAAAAGCATACTTATAAATTAAGCATACTTTTACTTTATATATCCGCATATATTCTTAAAGACACAACAAAAGCCCACCATTATAAAATAGTGTCACTATGCAAATAGTTGTGTCTTAACGAATGCGGATAGAATGCATAAACTTACCTAAAAAATAAAATTCAGTTTTATGATAACTTTACTGTTAAAAGAAGTCTAGACAACCTTGTTTTATGCTTGGATATAAGGCTTATTTTAAAATAATAGTAGTGAAGATTTTCTAAAATTAACATAATACACCTTATACGAAATGCTTGATATTTCTCTTTAAATATCATTATATTAACGTAAGCCGTTCTGGAGTATAGGGCACCAGAACGGCTTTTTATTGATTATTCATGTTCCACGATCACTAATTGAGCGATGTTCCACGGTTTTATTCAGTTTTAATAAACATCATCCGGTTTTTTGAGGAGTCATTATTTCAAGTGCTTGCACTGAAATTGGCTCTTCAAAAAACTGGAGTCTTGGCTAACCATATGGAAGGAAAAAGCGGCTTAGGAAGCCTCTCTTCTTCTGTTCTGGTTCAACATGCTCCGGGATAGGAATACGCTTATTGTCTTGCTGAGGAGTAGTCAATTCGTCATAGTTCGTTGCTAGTTCCGACCGAGGATCCGTTGCTATATCCTGTTTAAAGCTCTGATCGGTAAAGGTAGTCATATTGGCTTTTGGTGCTTCTAGTAAGCGCTGCATAGCTTCAATCTGTTCTTGATAAAACGATTCACGTTCTAAAGATTGATTTTCTCTCTGTATTGCCTGATTTAATTGTTTTTCCAGTATGTCAACTTGACGTTTTAGTAAGTCAACTTCTGTCAAGTTTTGACTGTTAATTGATTGACTTTGATTGACTGTATCCTCTTTTTTTTGTGGTTCCCCAAAAACTCTTAGGGCCTCTGAAAAGTCAATTAATCCATCAGATCCTTTAGATAAATTTCCTTTGTTTATATGTGCATATATGGCTTGTCTTGAATATCCATAAAGCTTAGCTAACTCTGAAACTGACAGTTTTTTCATTATGTAAACCAGTTTTCAACTTGTGTTAATACCTGACTGTTAACTTAACAATTTCAATTAACAATGTCATTGAAATCCTAATTTTCTGAGTAAAGGAAGTAATTCCTTAAATTTCTCTGCATCTTGCAGCATGGCAGCTATACGTACAGCAAACTGCTGATAGCTTTCTGTGCCTTGTGAATATTTACTCATCTCAGGAAGCTCTGAGAGCTTGTTGGCGAATAGATGGCGTTGTTTATCTGTTATTTTTGAAAAGAGGTCTAATGTATTCGGATCTCTTTTAGATTCGACTGAATGCGTGGCTGATTTTTTCTGTTTAAAGCTAAATGAAAAACCAGTAATAGATCTACCTGTTTTATGCTGTTCAACTTTGACAATAATATCGGTATGTTCATTTACTTGTTTTAATGCAATGTCTAAAACATATTTTTTAAAATCATACATTCGTTTGTATTCAGTCTCGAGTACACCTATTTTTTGTCTAAAATCATACATAGTTATGAGAGGCGTTTTTCCAGTACTACGCCATGCAATCAATATTTCATATAAACGAACAGCATAAGCACTTGTTAAATTACTTATTTGTTGTATTTCATACTTTGTAAATTGTTCTTCTAACCTAGTAATTAAAGGCACAATAGCAGGGGCAAAAATAAGTCTAACGACAGCTTCATTATCAATATAAGCCACCTCGCTCACCCATCTTGATTTGTGATTAATAGTGTTACCTTTTTCACTAAGACTCTGATAACTGAATTGTCTTGCAAACAAGTCATCGCAAGCATCTTTTAACGCCTGATAAGCCGTATTTCGATGTACACCAAACTGATTAATATAACTTTCAGCATGAACTGTTAGTGGATCATTAGCATTTATCCCTTTACCCGATTCCCTTGCTTCAACAATAGCTAGGAGAATTAACCTCTGTTCAACTAGATCGAGGTTATAACTGGCATTGATTAAGGCGTTATCTTTAACAACTAGTTCTGTTTTCATATGAAAAGATTATATTTTTAATTCAATAAGACGAGGTTATATAATTATCTCGCTTAATGCAAGGTAAACCTCGTTTTAATGCAAGGTAAACCTCGTTTTAATGCAAGGTAAACCTCGTTTTAATGCAAGGTAAACCTCGTTTTAATATCTCTAGAACCATTATGAATAAAGGATTACAGCTTAATTAAAAGCATTTAAAAGCTTAAAAATAATTAAAAGCCCAGGGAGTAAAAAATTGCCCTTGGTTTTCGCTTCGCTCAAACTCTATTGAATCTCGCTTTCGCTCGATTCGTCGGGGCAATTTTTGGTTCATATTTTCGTGAATTTGAGAAAAAGCAAAAGCAAGATCAAAAGCAGCTCGGAATTCGCTTCGCTCATGAGCTTTTTTTCTCGCTACGCTCGGTTTAGGAATCAAATTTGGAAAGTTCGCACCCATTCGGGATGCTCTGTAAAGCAGGTGATTGATGGATAGGGAGCTTGTAATCAGGGAAAGGGATGGGCAAATTTTCTCAGTTCGCTCGTAGACACTCGCTCTGTTTAGCGACTCATGCCACGAGATTTCATTTTAGGCGCATGTTGCTGTGCTTTGAGCTGTTGTTCCTGTCTGAGTTTCATCTGTTGTTCTGCTTTGATCTCATCCACACATTTTTTAATGACTTGATAGGATGGGTATAGAGTCTGGTATTGCTTGGCTTTGGCTGGATGTTGTTGTTGGTACTGCTTCCAGGCATGTTCTTTGAATTTGTCATTTTCCAATAAATCCTTCACACCATGTTTTTTCTGGTGTTCATGCTGACCTTTCAGCTTTTTGTGCTCCTGGTAAATCGCATCACGTTGGGCTTCCCAGGCTTTTTTTCCAAACAGTAAGGGTTTGTTCTGAGTTAATTCGTTGTGTTGATCGACCAGGCTTTGCAATTTGTCATGACTTTGCTTGAGTCCGCTTTTCACGATCTCCTGGGCAAGCTGCTGATTGAACTCATTTTGATGTTTGTGGTGCTTGGTCAGGGTTATTTCGGCTTGTTTGAGATTACGCTGCATGAAATCCAGGTCTAGATTCGCGTCTTTTGCGCTGATTTCGCGTTTTAGCACTTTGCCAAGGGTTTCCCTCTGTTTTTCCTCAAACAGGGCTTTTTCGTCAATTGGTGGCGTTTTAGCGCTATTTTTGATTTGGATCTGCTGTTCTGTTTTCAGTGTGCTGAGTTTGATCTCATTTTCAGCAATCAGCAGATCCATATTTTTGCTGTATTGCAGCTGAGCCTGATTTCTCTGTTTGATTTCGTCATTGCTTCGGCTGATTTCGGTCTCAATCCCTTTTCGGCGCAGTTCGGTGACTTTCGGCCCTTCGTGCAGCGTGGCTTCTAAACCATTCTCCTGGTCTTTGTAGCTGCGGTGGTCGACTCGGGCAGTGTATCCAGCCAGATCCAGGTGCATATTGCAGATATCGGCAAAGTGTTCGCGCCAGTGTTCGATTTCTCCACTGTGTTTCTGATCCAGTTCCCGGGTTTTCTCGGTGAAGCCTTCCTGAGTAAGTTTGCGTGTGCTCATCAGGATATGCGCGTGATAATTGCGTTCATCACTACCAGATCCAGTATGCGGTGCATGAATACAGGCATCGACGGCTACCTGGTGTCTGTCCACGATACTGGCGCATAGCTCTTCGAGCATGGCCAGGCGTTGTTCCTGATTTAATTCACTTGGAAAAGCGATTTCAAATTCTCGGGCAACTGTCGAGTTTTTTCGGGTTTCCCGTTGTTCAACTTCGTTCCAGAGTCTTTCCCGGTTTTTTAAATGTTCTGGTGCGCCTTCGGGTAAATAAATTTCTTTATATTCCACACCTGTTTTTCGGCTGTAATCATGTTCTCGGCCCTCACGTTCACAATAGATCTTTTCACCTGCCCGAT
>NZ_VPDP01000038.1:0-6898 GCF_013417635.1 Acinetobacter sp. YH12239
CAAGCGTATTGATCTGCTTGCTTTGCGTCTCCAAATCTTCGTAAAAGTTGTTGGGTACTTTCAATTGCAAGATTTTCGAGAGTGCTTTCTCGATGTCCGCCTGCTGTGTGCCAATTGTCATTTGAATGGGTCTTAATTCTATCTTCACCAAGTCGCTGACAATGCTGTTTAAATCCAGTTGATTTAATGCTCTCGCTAATTGCGTTTGTAATTGGGTCTTCAAGTTTTCTTGAAATGCTTGCTGTAACTGCTCCGAAAAGTTGCCCTGCTCTAGCTTTGAAAGCTCTGCTTTCAGTGTCAAAATTAAGGCTTGCTGTGCTTCTTTCTCTGTATTCAGATTGCTGATTTTGCTCTTTAGACTCAGCTCGACTTCGCTGTAGTCGCTCAAAATGGTCTTTAATGAATCGATTTGTTGACTCAAAACCTTGTTTTGCTCGGCTAACAAGTTGTTTTGTTGCATCAATAAGCTGTTTTGCTCTGTCAAAAATTGGTCGATTTCGGTCTGCATGATCTAGTTCCGTATTTGTTTCAAGTAGTTGATCTGGTTTGTAATCACTTGTGAATTCTGTTGAATCATTTGCTCTTGTGCTTTGATTGTTTTTAAATTTGTATTGGCTTGATAGCCTAGATATAAAATTATTAAAAGAATCAGCAGTCCAAAAGCTATCATCCCCCATAGGATGTGTGTTGCTCTCTGGTTGCCCAATTTTTCCGTCAAAAGGCTCTGCAACTGACTCTCTATTGTCTCTCTCTGCCCCTCTATCGCTTGCTGTACTTGGTGTTGAATGCTGTTCTGCAGGAGCTTTTCGTCGATTCTGAGGCTCTGCAACTGCTTGTTGACTTGAGCCTGTAGAGCGTGAATTGAGGTTGAAAACGAATCTATGCTCGATTTCACTTTTGATATTTCCGATAGGTCTATATTCGCTAACTGCGTTTGCAGTGCGTCTATTTGCTCCGTATAGCTCGCTGTTAGCGATTTTATGGCTTTGGGTGATAGATTCCCTATTTCGGTCAAAATCGCTCTGAGATGCGATTTTATGGCCGATGTTGTCTGCTGTACTTCGTTTAAAAGTATAGTGCTGTTGGTGATAGGTCTCTCGCTTTGCTCGATAGTCATCTCGAACGTTTTCAGCGTTTCGGAGAGCTGTTGCAAGCTCTGCTGTAGTTGGTCGGCTTTCTGCTGCTGCTCTGAGATGCTCTGAATAAGCGTTAATTTCGAATTGTTCATGATAAAAGTCGCCTCTAAGTCGATGTCTTTTGCCACTTTTCAAAGTGGCAGTTAAGTATTCTTTACTTTGTTTGACCGATGCGATTCCTTCCAGTTGCTCAATACACTGGACAATATCTGCTCTGTTTTTTACTGTCAGAGTCCTTAAAAATGTTTGTACGTAGTTATCAACGAGCTTGCCAAACTGCTTTTTTGTAAGCGCCTCAAGATCTTGACCTGTAAAAATATTTTTAGCTTGAGCGTTGAGTTTTGCGACATAGTTTGGCTCTTGTGTCGTTTTCATCAAAAGCAGATCATCGGGGCGTGACCACTGGTACTTTGTGTTGAAGTAATCACGTAAAGAATCAAAATGCTTTTCATGGCCGGGTGGGGCAATATTGAGTGATTTACCGCTTTGAATATCTAGGCGTGGTGCTAGAACGTGGATATGCTTCGAGCCGTCATCGTCTGTGTGAAGCACGGCAAAAAGGTGGTACTGTGAGGGATCTAGTCCCGAAAAAGCATGCTTTTCAAACTCGTCTAAGACTTCTTTTATTTGTTCATCTGTCGGACTGTCTTCTTTTGACCATGCGATCACGCCACTGGTGTACTTCCACAAATGTGGACTTGAGTCACAGATGGCGTTAAATGTAGTCGCATCACCACGCAAAACATCAACACCTGCCCGAACATTGCCAAGATGATCGAACTTATCTAAAACATACGCTGAAGCGTGTGCGGCCGATCCTTTACCGTGATTTAAAAATTTAATATGCACTTTCATCCTCCTCAGCAAGCTGTATCGAAGACAATTGCTTTTTAAGCCTTTCAGGGCTTTGTCTGCTGATTTTCGGAAGTGCAGGAAATACTTGTTCTAACTCGGTTTGAATGCCTTTTAAAACTGAAAAAATGCTGAAAATATCTAACTTGCGTTGCTCTTGCGGATCAGCATTTTTGATGATGTTCAATGCTCGTGCAATTTGGTTTAAGTTGTTCCCGATTTTGGATAGCTCAAGCAGTAAAGCAGGATCTGTTTTTTGATAGCGTTTAACCACTTCAATCACTGTTTTAACTTTGAGTCTAGGCTTCCTTTCATATTCTTCTGGTCGTCTTACGGTTACAGCATCTTGCATGATTTCCCTTTGAATTAAAGAGAGAATGAAGTCTGTAAAATTCGTGTTCTCTTTTTCGAGGTGCTGCTCAAGTTGTTCTAGCTGTAACTCTGTGAGTCTGAAAATTTTAGTTTTATTTCGCATATACACATCCCACTAACAGGCTTTTGGTTTTGCTTTTAAGTCAACTTTGTTGACTTGCCCATCTTGATGGGCTTGGGGTCTTAGGGGTTTCCCCTAACAAGTCCCTGTATATCAAAATTCGAAGAATTTTGTATATACAGGTAGGCTTGCTTATCTTATTTAGTCATCTAATAGTATTCTACTATATCGTGAAAGATTTATATAAAAAGATCAAAAAAAGGGTTTATCAGCTAATAATACCTAAATTTGTATATGAGTTTTTATGTTGAAATTATGATGGAAATGGGGACTGGCTCATTTACATAACTTTTAAAGGGGAGAAGCAATCCAATAGCCGTAGGTAGAACAAACTTCAGGAATAAAGCGAGTAACAGATTTTGGTATTACTGATGACGGCCCTCCACTAAGGATAATTTCATTACCTATAAAAACTTTATGATTATTAAATTTATTGGTGATGCTAATCCTACCGTCCTTTGTATATTCTAACTCATGATTATTAGCCCAAATAATAAATGAACCGGTATCACTACCAAGCCGAATACAACCATAAGGATCTACATGCAATTTCCCACCAGTAATGGTTACTCTTGAACCAGAATTAGCATGTTTAATAAAAATGATAGGTTTTACTGACTCTATGGAGTTAGATACGGGTTGGGACTTCGCTATACAACCAGTAAGCAATGTAATAATTATAAAAATTTGAGCTAAATTTTTTATTCTCATATTGAACTCTTTGAAGGCCATGCAATGCTTAGCTTCTTTTCAAACTTTCTTATCGTGCAACTAGCGTAAAGTAGCTCGATGCTTTGAAACATGGCTAAAGCCATATTTCAAAGCATCGAGCTAAAATTAGCCAAAAATCTCTGAATGGCTATCTAACTGGTGTAACTCTAAAATGTCATCCCCTACGAGCCTGTAAATCAAGACTAAATCAGGTTTAACGTGACAATCTCGACAATTCTTAAACTCAGCACCACCTTTTAATGGGTGATCTAGGTATTTTTCAGGCAATGGACTATTAGCAACTAAACAGTCCAGTACCTCAGCCCATTCAGCCGTAACTAAATCTAAGTAACGTCTTTTAATATTTCGTTTAAATGAGTTGGTTACGATGATCTTTCGTTTAGCCATGAGCTTCATCCGACATGGCTTTGATTGCTTCTTCTACTGTTTCGTACTCGGTGTACTCCCCATTTTCAATCTCTTTAAGAGATTGAAGCAACTTTGCTACTGCTGTTGGGGTCAGAGTTGGTTCTTTCGCATAGTCAAAAGCTAATGGAACAGTTCTTGTTTTCACCACCTGATTTAAAAAAAGTTTAAATGCTTGTGGCATTGTTAAACCATATTCTTCAAAAATATGATTTGCATTATCCCTCAAGTCTTCTTCTAAACGCATATTAAAATTGACTGCGGACATGGTTAATTCCTCTAAAAACCAATAATGTAAAGACAATATAAGGCATTATCTTTACATTTTCATTACTTTTGATGTAATAAATGGTTTCTAATCGCTAAATTTCGTATAATCGCCATTATGTTAAATTGTAGTAAGAACTTTAATGCGATAGAGCAGAATGTATATGCAAAATAAGCTTGATAACATTATTCAAGAATTAAAAGAACTATCTGGGAATAGTCGTCTAAACATAGAACTACCTGATGATATTTTCATATCTGCTTATGAACGAAAAATAGGTTTTATTTTTCCAAAAGATTATAAAAAAGTTTTGAAAGAGATTAGCAATATCTTTTATGGAACAATTGAATTAGCGTCTCTTACAGATGAGAAAGAATGCTATCGAGGGCTATCTCAGATATTAAATGATGCTAGGGAGCAAGGTCTGCCAGAAGATTGGCTACCTATTTGTGAAGATAATGGTAGTTATTATTGCCTATCTCCTAATCATAAAATTAGATATTGGACAGCAGATGGATATAGCGATGAGCAGTGGGAAGATTTAGCAGATTGGATCAAGCAAGTTTGGATAGATGGAAATTAAGAATTTCTAAAATTAACATAATACACCTTATACGAAATGCTTCTTTTTATTTCATATAAATCATAGTTTTATCGTATAGCAAAAAGCCCAACCCTCTCCGATTGGGCTTTTTTAATGATTGTTCACGTTCCACGCTTAGTATTTAAGCAATGTTTCACGGGATTTGTTAGCTCATATGGATAATCTGATTTTATGGTTTGAAATCCGTTTTTTGATGTAGAGCCTTCAAAATTCGTTTAGCCGTTTCTTCCCTTACACTTTTTGGATCTCGTAAAATCCCACTAATCCAAATCGCAAAAGTAGGATAGTCAGGAAAATTACTTAGATCAGAAAGTTCAGAAAGTTTAGATAGAATAGTGCTGTATTTATTAATTTGGGGATCTGACATATTACAAAATAGCTCTACTGTCTTTGTCTCTCTCTCGGGTGCTATGAGTTTTGGCTTAGGCTTCTCTTTCACAATAAACTTGAAACCAACCACAGACCGTCCTTGTTTAACGTTTTCATAAGTGAGTTCAATGTCTGTATTAGCTGTAATTTCATCTAATGAAGGCTTAATTACACGGTCTTTTAAATTACATAGCTTGTCGTAGGACTTTGGCAAACCTAACTCAGTTTTTATATGCTCTAAGGACATTTCAAATTGTCCCATAGCTTGATATTTTTTTGCTAAATGATATAGGTCGAACGAGTAGTCTTTTTTCAGACTGAGTACGATGTCTTTCTTGTACTTAGTGTATGGATTTAATTTGTCGAACTCTTTGAGCATCAAAAGAACTTCCTCTGGGAAGCATATGGATATTGAACCATTCTCATATATTGCTCTAATGACCCAGTTACAGTAGGTTTTTTTCTTATTATCACCATAGGAAAAATAACGTCTTAACAGGTTTTTACTCGCTTCTTCCATTTGCGAATACGCTGAGTTGGTTTTTATACCGCATTCTTTTGCAAAGCTCTCTGATGTTATGGTGATTGCATCTTTTTCAGTTGCATCAATTATCCGAGCTATAGGACTAGCAAGAATTAATAAGCGTTTTTCATCAATACTCATGCTTTTAAAGCACTCTTGAATCGTATTCTGCATAACAACCCAAGATACAGGGTATGTTTTTTTATAATCCATGAAACTACATTCCGCAAGAAGTAGTTTTTTATATCATATTGATTTATTTTTGCACACGATTTTTGTAGTTTTTAACATAAAACTACATTAAATATAGTGTAGTTTAGTTCATGCCATTTGTAGTTTCTAATCATGCCATTTGTAGTTTCTAATGTGCCAAAATCATGCCATTTGTAGTTTAGTTCATGCCATTTGTAGTTTTTTAAAGTCTGAAAGCCTTGCTATATGTGGTCTGGAAGGGTGTCTAAAAGTATTTAAAAGCTTTTTAAAAGAATAAAAGAGAATTAAAGGAAAAATCAAAGGCTATGGCACTCGCTTCGCTCGTGTCGTTTCAAAAGCAAAACCAAGAGCAAAAAGATTGATAATGCATTCGCTATGCTCATGCTTTTTTAAGATCAAAAGCCCCAAAGTCCGCACCCATTCGGGATGCTCTGTACTTACCGTTTTAGATTAAAAGGGAGTTTGTAATCAGGGAAAAGGCGTTGCTGAAATTTTTATGATGCTCAATCGCTCGTAGACACTCGCTTGGTTTAAACCTGTGAGGTTCAAAAAGAAAAAAACAAAGCGAACGGAGTGTGAGTGACATAAAGATAAATCGCTCATTCCCCCTCTGATTACTGTTTTGCTGAATTAGATTAAAAATCTAATTCAAAATCATTTTTAGGTTTTGGTTTATGCTCAGGTTCATAAGTTTGTTGAGAAGTATTCTGTCTAGGCAATGGATTTTTAATTTCGTAAATATCACTTTTAATAGTCTCAAAACTCTTTAAACACGCTTGATATGATTCTCTTTGCTGTTTCAAATGGTCGTTTTGAGGCTCTAAAATCTTCTCACATTTCAGATATTTCAGCATTTGATTGTCATTTTTGATCATTTTCTCAAATTTATCGTATTCCCATTCGTGGATATTTGAACGTGCACGGCTAATGTACGTTTCTAAATTTTTAGATTTTTTCTTTATGTAATCAATCAATTGTAGTGGGTTTTTATTGTTATAGGCCTCCTGTTGCTTGTCGCATAGTTCTTTGTGATAACCAACGTAATCGGGGTAATAACCGTCACTTCGCAAGTAACTGAAATTCGTAGCCGGTTTTGGCTTGAGTCGAATTTCCGCTACTGTGGTTTCTAGTCGTTCAAGTTGTTGATTAACGCTATTAATCTTTCTACAGTTTCCCCAAGCGTATTGATCTGCTTGCTTTGCGTCTCCAAATCTTCGTAAAAGTTGTTGGGTACTTTCAATTGCAAGATTTTCGAGAGTGCTTTCTCGATGTCCGCCTGCTGTGTGCCAATTGTCATTTGAAT
>NZ_VPDP01000039.1:0-6842 GCF_013417635.1 Acinetobacter sp. YH12239
TTGAAGACCTTCAAAATCCTTGCTGAGCGATATCGCAACCGTGGCAAAAGATTGGGATTGAGATTCAGTTTAATCGCAGGGATTTATAATTTAGAACTGAGTAAAAAATGATTTATGAAAGAACCCTAATCTAATTGTCATTATTTATTAAAATCTATCTATTATTTTAATGCAGAATTATTTTAGAAATGCGATAAATTAATGATATCTAAACCCATCTCTACACTAGCATGTATTCCATTAATGTCTTTTTTAATCATTTGCCCATCCCTTTATGCAGCAGATGATTCGTATTTATTACCTCATCAAGCTCCAAATAGCCTTTTGATATTACCTCAACCACCTGCACCTGATAGTGTTAGCCTTTCACATGACCAAGCAATTTTCAAACAAATGCAAGTTCAACGTTCAGATGAGCAGTGGAAACAGGCTGCCATTGATGCTGACGTGTCTAATGAACACCTTGGCATACCGTTTTCAGAGGCGTTTGGATTAGAAATTAGTAAGCAAAATACACCAATATTGTTTGATTTACTGAGAAAGGTAAAGCGTGATAGCCGCTACAGTACACAAGATGCGAAAAAGCATTATAACCGCCAACGACCATTTGCTTTTTATGGTGTCAAAACATGCACGCCACATGAAGAAACAGATTTAAACACGAATGGTTCTTACCCATCGGGACACACCACGATTGGGTGGACATATGCATTAATTTTGGCCGAAATTCGTCCTGATCGTCAAAATGAAATTCTGAAACGTGGTATTGATTTTGGGCAAAGCCGTGTAGTGTGTAATATGCATTGGCAAAGTGATGTTGATGCAGGGCGTATTACAGGTGCAGCACAATTTGCTCGTTTACAAGCCGATCCTAAGTTCAAGGCAGATCTAGCGAGGGCCAAAGAAGAAGTACAGCGCGTATTAACTAGAAAAACTAAATAAATTGATATAAAAAATGCCTGCAATATGCAGGCATTTTTTATGACTAAACTCTTTTCACTTCAGGTTTGCCGTATTCAACTTCAAAACTAGCTGCAATAGAAAGTTTGCCGCCAGGCTTTTCAACAAAATCAAGTACATTTAAATCTGTACGCATATGATCTTTAAAGAAATCTAAAGTTTGATAACCACGTTGATCATTAATAAATTTGATGTGTGGATTTAACTTTAAAATATCTTCTTGACCAGGTCGGATAGGCTGGCCGTTACCAGTTGAGGTGATAGATGTAGTTAAAAATTCAGTCGCAATAGACTGTGATTTGTAATCATTTAGATCACTTGGAATATTGGCAACAAAGTATTGATGAAGATCACCAGATAAAATAACAGTATTTCCGTTTGGAGCGTTGTCATGTATAGATTGAATTAGACGTTCTCGGGCGTATGGATAACCGTTCCACGTATCTTTACCAAAATAAGCATTACCTGATTTATTATAGCGTACCCAAGGCATAACTTGGATCTGCTGTGCAAGTATATTCCAGCGTTTATCATGGCGCATTTGCCTTGCCAACCATTCCTCTTGAACTTTGCCAAGCATATGTTCTGCTTTGTGATTGTCTGTCCGACAGTAACCATTTGTATCCAATCCTTGTTCTAACTGAGCTTTGCTACAAAGAATTGGAGAACGATACTGACGAGTATCCAAAATATTCATTCGCAACATTTGACCAAAATCTAAGGTGCGATATGCAGTAATGTTTGGGCCTTGAGGTTTTTGAGCTAAACGTACGGGCATGTATTCATACCAAGCTTGAAAAGCTGCCGCTCGGCGAAGCAAAAATATTTCTCTCTTTTCTCCCTTTTCTTCTAAATCTGCTACCCAATTATTATCTACTTCGTGATCATCGAATGTTATTGCAAATGGTGCTGATGCATGGGCTGCTTGTAGGTTAGGATCAGCACGGTATTGTGCATATCGTATTCTATATTGAAATAAAGTTTGGATTTCTGGACCAATATGCTGACGAGCAGGGATAGATACACGTAAATTACCTATCGCTCGACCACCACCTTTACCTTCAGGACCTTCATAAATGTAATCGCCATAATGGAAGACAATATCGATATCCTCTTCTTTGCTTAAATAATCATAAGCTGTGTAATAGCCAGTTTCATAGTGTTGGCATCCCACCACAGCAATGCGAACCTTATTTGGCATTTGTTGAGCGCTAGGCGCTGATTTTGCTGTACCAATCGGACTTTCATAATCACTCATGAAGAAACGATAATAATAGCGTGTTTGTGGTGCTAATCCTGTCACTTCAACATGTACGGTATGATGTAAATCTGGATGTGCTTGTACTTCACCCGTTTGTACTATTTTTTTAAAGTTCCGATCGAGTGCGACTTCCCATTTGACGTTAACTGCTTCATTAGGCATTCCTCCATCTACAGAGAGGGGATAAGGTGCAACACGCGTCCAAATCACAAAGCCATCTGGCCATGGATCACCAGAGGCCACACCGAGTTGAAAAGGGCTGATAGGAAATTTAGGATTAGCCCAAGTTTTCACTGGACTGAGCCCTGAGACCAATGCTAGTGAGGTTAAACCAGCTAGACCTAATAAAAATTGTCGGCGATCTGCATTAAATTGATTCATCTTTTATCTACATTATTGGTTTTAATTAAAATAGAGGAAGGCTATAAGTCAAATAGATTCGAGTCTGTTCCTGCTCTGTGCCTGTACTTTTTTTAAATTTTCCGTATTGCGCGGTAAAGCCTAAATTCTTTAGTTTTCCTTGTGGAACTTTGTACCTGAGGGTGTAGTCGATTTCTGACTCTGTTGCACATCCACATTTACCAAAATCACGACCTTGGACTTTCAGGAAAGAGACATTCAATCCTTTGAGATATTGATCTGTAAAATCATATCGGTATCCGTACCATGTCGATTTTTCACCTGCATTGGTGAAATTCTGTAATAGTCTATTGGTAGGGAGATATATAAATGTGCCATCAGCTCCATTTCCTAGGCCACTTTGATTCATGTGAAGAAAATCACCATCACTGCCAATTTTTTGAGCACCAAATTGGAATTGATGATTTTTAATCTTATATTTGAAATCAATGCTCGCAGTTTGGTTACTTACTTTAGTACCATAACCTTTTTCACCACGTTCATTGGCCCCTGTAGCCTGAGTGTCAAATAATCTTAAATCAGTATTAAAACTTTGATTTTCAGTAATATTAAATTTATGTTTAGCACCTAAAAATTGCTGTACATAAAAATCATCGAGCTCACCCACGTAGTATTGCAAAGTTAAATTTTTAGTTGGTTTCCAATCAGCGCCAGCAAATAAAAAACCATCACTCGACTGAGTTGCACCTTTGATAGACAGTTCAGATTTATCACGTGATGCACGAGGAATTGCTTCTGTGACATATCCTGCAGTTAAATTGAGACCTTTTATTTCTTTAGAGGTAAGTTGAGTCCCTATATAGGATGATTCAAGTAAACGTGCAAAACTGCGACTTAAAATAGGTAATTTGGGGCGTAGTTCACCAACTTTTAGTTCAGATTTACTATATTTAACTTTTAATGTGGGATAGGCTCTAGTCCAATATCCAGTAGGTCCGCCATCATCATCAAGTGGGAACATTAATGAGTTCTTAGCCTTATCTTTACTGCCATCTAGACGGATACCGATAGCTGCACTTGCATCTAGGCCCAATCCGACTTTACCTTCGGTATAACCGGACTCGTACATCAATTCAATCCCTTGCCCCCATACAGTCGAATCTTTGTCAGTAGGCTCTTGATCCTGATCAAAGTAATAATTTTTAAAATTAACCTCAGCTCTACTATCTTCTATAAAATCCGCATGCGTGAACTGAATCATTCCAATTGATAATGTGCTTAAAATCAATAATTTATAAATCAAAGTACTGCCTTTTTTGGGGACACTAAATAAACTTTGAAATACCCTACATCCTCAATATGAATTTTATCCTACAGATTTATTAAGTTTATGTGACTTAAAATTGACTACCCTCAATCCTGTTTAAGCTAATGATTATTTCACTTGAGCAAGCATTGCACGATCGAAGCATGCCAAAGAATGTGATTCATCATTCCGATAGAGGTGTTCAATATCTTTCTATTCGCTATACCAATCGTTTAGAAGCTGCAAATTTACGAGCATCAGTCGGTACAACTGGTGATTCATACGATAATGCTCTGGCTGAAACGGTGAATGGCTTATACAAAACAGAGGTGATTGAATATTTAAAAGCAGATTGGCAAGGTTTAGCAGATGTACAACTTGCGACACTCAACTGGGTAGATTGGTTCAATAAAAAGCGTGTACACAGTGCACTGGGTTATGTATCGCCTTTTGAGTTTGAAGCAATGTACTATGATAAGATTAACCCGTTAGGTCAGGTGGCCTAACTTAAATAAAAAAGTCTCCGACAAACCCGGTACGGTTCAGTGAAGAACGTTGGCAAACCATTGGACGAGTTAAAGGCGTACTAATGTTATTGGTGGCTCACACAATTTTTGATGAAGATGACTGTGAAATCATACAAATCATTAGTGCAAGGCAAGTCACTAAAGCGGAGCGAAACAAATATGAGCATGGTTAGATACTCACGCAAAGAGCTGAATGAGAAATTTGGTGAGAAGCAAGATGCTGAAATTCAACGCTTGCTTGCTAAAGGCACAGTTCCTGATGATCAGTTAGATCTATCAGATATGCCTGAAATTACAGACTGGAGCAATGCTGTACGCCATAATCAGTTCTATCGTCCAGTGAAGCAACAGACTTCCATTCGTTTAGATGCTGATGTACTTGCTTGGTTCAAAGCACAAGGCAAAGGTTATCAAACACGAATGAATGAAATCTTACAGGATGCTATGCTCTAAGAATTAAAGAATCATCAATAAAAATGGGAGCTTAGGCTCCCATTTGACTTCTAGCTACTTTTCTAAATTTTGGCTAAATAAAATTTTTCTCTTTAGCACCTTCTGAATCTAAATAGTTCTCTAAAGAATCATCGAGAGCTTCTAACCAAGGCGTATGATGTGGTCTTGCCATTTTTCCAGTCATAACTGAACGATACGTTTTATCTCTAAATTCCATAATATTTTCTTTCTTGTGCTTTTTCCACTGCATGAAAATATTGTGCACCCCATCAACATCAAAATTAGGGTAATCTGTTTCACTAATTAAATATTTCACATATTCACCTTGGAAATGTGCTTTCTCCTCATCTGTACTTAGAGCTTTCTCTTCTAAATGCTTCTTCTCAGTATGATGTTGCATTTCCATGATATTTGGCAAAGAAATTTTACCTAATATGATATCTCTAACATACCAAGCTTGGGCATCAAACATATTGAAGGTATACCATTGATCTTGCATACCTAGATAAAATAAACGGGGATTTTTTTCCCATACCACACCTTGGTAAAGATCTAGTGGATATAAACAATTGTGTGTTCTTAAACGCAATTTATCTTCGATAAATGGGAAATGATGAAGATAACCAGTACACAAAATAATCGCATCAACTTTTGCCGAAGTACCATCTCCAAAATAAGCTTTACGTTCATCTACACGTATTAGCTGTTTTTTCTCAGACCAATTTTTCGGCCATTTAAAACCCATCGGTTTGTTACGATAACAACTATAGATTTGCTTCGCGCCATATTTGTAGCATTGTGAACCGATGTCTTCAGCCGAATAGCTACTACCCACAAGCAGTACCGTTTTATCTGCAAATTCACGGGCATCACGAAAATCATGCGCATGTAAAATACGACCATGAAAACGATCAAAGCCTTTATATACGGGTACTTTTGGCGTCGAAAAGTGCCCTGAGGCCACAATCACATAGTCAAACTCTTCCACATAGTGTCTTTGGTTCTTGTAATCTTCTACTTCAACAGTAAATTTCTTTTTTTGTTCATCGTAGCGGACATGCTGCACCGCGGTATTGAATCTGACCAAATGTTTGATCTTGGCTTTTTCCGCACGACCCTTAATATAATCCCACAACACTTCTCTTGGTGGGTAAGAGGCGATGGGCTTTTTAAAATGTTCGTCAAACGTATAATCCGCAAACTCTAATGCTTCTTTTGGCCCATTAGACCACAAGTAACGGTACATACTACTATGAACGGGCTCTCCATTTTCATCTACACCTGTACGCCAAGTATAGTTCCATTGCCCCCCCCAATCACTTTGTTTTTCAAAACATATAATTTCTGGAATTTCTAGACCTTTGGCCTTTGCTGATTGGAATGCTCTTAATTGTGCCATGCCACTAGGACCTGAACCAATAATTGCTATTCTAGTCATCGCTATCTCCATTAGTTTTAATAGCTTCGCCTATCTCCAATTTTGATTTTATTTAGGATCGTAAGAATAGTTTATGTACAAACCTAAATATAGATTAAGGATAATCCACTCAAAATAGGATGCGAAGTAAAAAAAATATTGTAGGTTACATTTACATTGGATATATAACATACAGAAAAGAATAAAAATTATATCATAAAAACTTATATAAAAATATGGTGTAAATCATAATATTAAATATAACAATTTATCTTCTAAATTTTTTTAATTTAATTTTGAATAACCTGAAGATCAGTGTAAAAAATCCTTCCACTATAAAGCTTTAATGCAGAAGACTATCAAACAACGTTTCATAGCCTAGAATTTTAATCGTATATTTAACATAAAATCTCTTATACGAAATTTGCTTGTCTAGCTTTTCTTTTTATTCCAATGTAGACCTAGCCAATGCTCAATTTTTTCATAATATAAGCCAAATAATAAAGCTATGATGAATGTAGAACAGTTCTGCATTACGTTAAGTGCAAAATCAATAAG